>JASFLN010000080.1:0-6919 GCA_050118075.1 Anaerolineales bacterium | reverse complement strand
TCTCGATATGTTACCCACTGACTGGCGCAACGCGGATATCCTCCATCTTGCGCCGGTCGCAGACGAGATTGATCTCGATGCGCTCGATCAAATCGCATCCGCCTCGCTTTTCATCACACCCCAGGGCTGGCTTCGAGCTTGGGACGAGAGCGGGCGTATTATCAAGAAATCGTGGCAACATATCAGCGATATCCTTTCGCTTTGCCACAGCGCTGTCTGCAGCGCTGAAGACCTGGATAACGATCCTGCTGCGGCTCGGGGTATGGCTTCACAGGTCCCGCTGCTGGTGATCACCCGCAGCGGGCAGGGTGCGACACTTTATTTGAATGGGAAAGAGCACGTGATTGAAGGAATGAGTGTCGATGTCGCGGACAGCACCGGCTCCGGAGACATCTTTGCAGCCGTTTTCTTTTTTGAAATCCAATCGGGCAGCGACCCGCATGATGCAGCCTTGAGGGCTAACTACCTGGCGGGCTGTTCGGTCACCCGTCGCTGGCTGGAATCGATACCGACTCAAAGTGAGATCGAGCGAGCGAGAGGCAACCTCTGAATATGGCAAACATTTATGCCCTTGTGAACCAAAAAGGAGGCGTGGGAAAAACTACGACCGCGATCAACCTGGGAGCCTACCTGGCCCAATTTGACCAACGTGTCTTGATCGTCGATGTCGATCCACAGGCGAACGCAACCGCCAGTCTGGGCATCAATCATTCGCAAATTGAGTTATCGATCTACGATGCACTCATTGCGGATGTTCCTCCAGGTGAGATCGTGATGAAGAACCGCAAATTGAATCTTTCACTGCTGCCTTCTTCAGCGGAGCTCGCTGGCGCGCAGGTTGAAATGACTCAGCTCCCGAGCCGAGAAAAACTGCTTGAGCGCGTCCTTAACAGCTTAGAAACCCATTACGATTACCTGCTGATTGACTGTCCCCCCTCGCTGGGCTTGCTCACACTTAACGGGCTTGTCGCAGCTCGCGACGGTGTCATCATCCCAGTTCAGTGTGAGTACCTTGCCCTGGAAGGTCTAACCCAACTTATGCAAACCCTCGACCGGGTGCGTGCTAACCTATTCCCTGGCCTCAGCATACGCGGCATGGTGCTTACGATGTTCGACGCACGCACAAATCTCTCTCGCGATGTGGTCGAGGAGGTACGACACCATTTTCCCGGACAGGTCTTCCAGTCTATTATCCCAAGGAGCATTCGGTTGGCAGAAGCGCCCTCGCACGGTTTGCCCATTTCCACGTACGCTCCCGATTCGACGGGGGCATTGGCTTATAAGGGGCTTGCCGGGGAGCTGCTCAAGGGCGATCAGTCATAATATGGCTTGACCATGGACGGTAGATGAGGACCAACAGATGACAAAAAAACGAGGACTTGGCAAAGGGTTGGATGCTCTCATTCCCTCCGGAAAGGCTTTATCAGCGGATACGGCTGGGGTTCAATCAATCCCAGTCGCAAGCATAAATCCTAACCCAAGGCAACCACGCCTCGAGATCGATGCAGATGAGCTCAAGAGTCTAAGCAATTCGATCAAGGAACACGGCGTGCTACAACCAATTGTCGTACTGCCTCAAGACAGCAAGGGAATCTTCACACTGATCGCCGGCGAACGAAGACTGCGTGCCGCAAGGCAAGCAGGGCTCGAAGAAATTCCAGCCGTTGTGAGAGATGTCGATGAACGCCAACAGCTGGAGTTGGCGCTTATTGAAAACCTGCAGCGTTCTGACCTTAACCCCCTCGAAGCGGCGGAAGGTTATCGCCAGCTCATCGACGATTTCGATCTCTCTCATGATCAGATCGCCGATCGCATCGGAAAGAGTCGTACAGCTGTAACCAATACCATCCGTTTACTCAAGCTCTCTGCCGCGGTGCGATCTGCTTTACAGGAAGGCAAAGTCAGTGAAGGACACGCCCGAGCGTTGCTCACACTCTCGACCGCACAGGCTCAGGCTGCCGCGCTGCAAACCGTGCTTTCCCGGGAATTGAATGTGCGGCAAACCGAGGAGCTGGTCAGAAAGCTTTCGGGTGAACGCAAACCGAGAAAACCGGAAAGCTCACAAACACCTGAAGAGAAAGCTCTCGAGGATCAGCTGCGTGAAGCACTGGGCACCAAGGTAACCCTACGACGTGGCTCCAAAGGTGGAAGCATCGTGTTGCGTTTCTACTCCGATGAGGAACTCAACACGCTCGTCGATCAGCTGCTCGCATCTTCCAAAGGCAAATAGCATGCGCTTCCTCGTCTTCGGGACGGGAGCGGTCGGCGGTCTCATGGGTGCCCGACTGGCACTGGCTGGCAACGAGGTTAAATTTCTCGCTCGTCCGCGCGTCGTTGAAGCTTTCGATAGCGATGGTTTACGGCTAATCGAGCAAGGAGAATCCTCCCTTCTCCATAATCCCGAAGCGAGCAACGACCTACAAGCCCTGCTCGGATCAGGGAAACCAGACTTCATCCTGCTGTGTGTAAAAGCCTATGATTGCAATGAGGCAGCCCATCTGCTCAGGGACGGGCTGCCCGAACCTGTTCCGGTGCTTAGCATGCTGAATGGCATCAATAACGAAAAGAACCTGGCGGATAAGATCGGCGCGGAACATGTCATCCACGGCACGCTGACCACTGCGGTTCAAATGCCAGAACCAGGTGTTATTAACGTCGCACGGCGACGTGGTGTGGGAATCGCAGGTGCTCATCCAATGGTGAAGAAACTCGTCCGTCAGCTCAGCCTCGCCGGTTTCAGAAGCGAGTATTATTCTGACCCTGATCGCATGAAGTGGTCCAAACTACTGACCAACATCGTGTCGAATGCGACCTCGGCGATCACCGGGCTGAATCCCGGTCAGGTCTACGCCCACCCCGGTTTAGCCAGGATTGAGATCGAGGCCTTGCGCGAAGCAGTGCAGGTCATGCGTGCGCTTGGATTCAACCCGCATGACCTGCCGGGTGTCTCCGTCGGCATGCTCGGACGAGCTATTTTCTTACCGACATTCATCACCCGGCACCTGCTGGGCAGGATCGTTGCGCGTGGCCGGGGTCAGAAAAAGCCCTCGCTTCACTACGATATCGGTAGGGGAAAATCAGAAGTGGATTGGCTGAACGGCGCAGTTGCACGCTATGGCGAACGCCTGGGTCTTTCAACGCCGGTTAACCGGACACTTAACCAGACGATGAAGTTGTTAGTTCAGGACGGCAGCATCCAGCGTTTGTTTCTTGATAAACCAGAAGCGCTGATTGACAAAGTCTACGCCTCCTAGGATGGTATTTTCGAGCCCGAGCCATGGGAAGCTCCCGGTGTGAGCGGGGTTGAATACAGGTATAATCACCACTTGAGCCAATAAGGAGCAGAACTTCAGGAACGGAGCCCTGATGGAATTCAAGGATAAAGTCGCCATTGTAACCGGCGCCTCACGAGGTATTGGTCGCGCCATCGCGGTTGAGCTTGGATCGCTTGGCGCCAATGTAGTCGTAAATTACAACACCAGTGCTGAAGCCGCAGAAGAGGTCGTCAAGCAGATAAAAGCACACGGCAGTGATGCAATCGCGGTTCAAGCAGATGTAAGCGATTTCGAGCAGGCCAAGAGCCTCATTCAAGAAGGCATTCAGCATTTCGGCGAGCTGCACATCCTGGTAAACAACGCCGGCATCACACGCGACGGCTTGATCATGACCATGTCTGAGGCTGATTGGGATGAGGTTTCAACCACAAATCTGAAATCGACATTTAACTGCTCCAAAGCTGCCATCCGGCACATGATGAGAAAACGCTACGGGCGAATTGTCAACATCTCTTCAATTTCCGGTATGATGGGGAACGCTGGACAAACAAACTACTCTGCATCCAAAGCCGGGCAAATTGGATTTACAAAAGCCCTCGCCCGGGAAGTTGCTTCACGCAAAATAACCGTTAACGCCGTTGCACCCGGATTTATTGAGACCGATATTTGGGATACCGTTCCAGAGGATATTCAGACAGGATTGATGGATGTCATCCCACTTGGCCGTATCGGTGCCCCCGAGGAAGTGGCGAAAGCGGTCGCTTTTCTTGCTTCTGATGAGGCCGCGTACATCACTGGACATATACTAAATGTCGACGGCGGCATGGCAATGTAATTTGGGAAGGACGAATCATGACTGAACTTGATGAAAAACACGATCGCGCTCCGGGCACAACAACGATGGCTCCCGGCGTGCTTGTCACGCTGGCGAAATTCACTGCCCTGAACGTGCCGGGTGTTGCTGCAATTGCTCCTAAACCTGGCGGAGTTAACCGCATATTCCGGCGTGGCTCCGGCGAGGGTGTCCGGATCGAGATTGATGAAGACTGTGTGTGCATCGACCTGTTTCTGATACTAGAAAGCGACACAAACGTGCGTGATGTCAGCCGGAAAGTGCAAACCGAGGTTGCGCGCGCAATCCAGGAGATGGTTGACATGGAAGTCACCCGGGTTGATGTCCACATCGAGGATATATACTTCAAGCCGGACGAAGAATAGCTTACCAGCCATGAAGCGCGAACGGCGTAGGGCTAGAACCTTAGCATTACAGACACTTTACGAGGTTGACACCGTGGGTCATCCACCCATGGAGGTCATTGCGCGGCATATCGATGGAAATCAGTCTCTAAGTGAGAACAACGCGACGTTCATCAAGGAGCTCGTGCAAGGTGTGCTCAAATTCGCACCCCAATTGGACGAATATATTGCGCACTCCGCCCCGGAATGGCCTGTGGATCAGATCGCAGTGCTGGATCGAAACATCCTTCGCATGGCGATATGGGAGATCGCAGTTTCGGAAGAAACGCCTTTAAAGGTCGCCATTAACGAGGCTGTCGAACTCGCTAAACGTTTTGGTTCCGACAGTTCACCCCGTTTCATAAACGGTGTTCTGGGTACACTGGCTAAACGTTCGTCTGAACTGCGCCAGCAGCTCCTATCAAATTAGATACATATTATGGATATTTTAGGTATCGGCCCACTTGAACTTTTATTTATCCTGCTCATCGCGTTGATCGTTGTTGGGCCAAAGGACCTGGCGCGGGTCGGGCGCACACTCGGGCGAACCTTAAACCGAATTTACCGCTCTGACAGCTGGAGAGTCTTGAATGAGGCTTCCCAAACCATCCGCACGCTACCCAATCGGTTGGCGCGCGAAGCGGCGCTCGAAGAGCTTGACGCAGTTAAGGAGGATGTCAATAAAACCCGTGAAGAGCTTGAAAGCGAGTCGCGCAAATTCGACCAAAGTCTGAAAGCCTGGACACAGAAGGGCAGCAAGCAGACATCAGCCGAGACACAGGAAAAGAGCTCCGCACAAAGTTCAAGCACACAAAATCAGGACGCTGATTTCCCTCCCGAGGACCCAGAAGAATAACGCATGCGCTCCTTCTTTCGCCGCCTCTGGCATATCCTGACCGCACCCTTCCGCTGGCTGCTGAAACCCTTCTACGCGCTCAGGGATTTCATCAATTATGACCCTGAGGATGTCCCCATCGCGGACGTTTTCTCGAGGACCATTGAAGAACCGACGCTAGTCTTTGAACACCTGGAAGCGCTGCGGCGACACCTGCTGCGGGCGATAGCCGTACTCATCCTTGCCGTAGCGGTATCCGCATTTTTCGCTCAGGACATCCTTGCCTGGCTTTCTGCACCGATCGGTGGCCTGGAAAAGCTGCAGGCGATCGAAGTGACCGAGAATATCGGCGCCTTCATGCGTGTGAGCTTATTGACAGGCTTCGCGCTATCACTTCCCTATACTGGCCTGGAAATCTTTGCGTTTATGAACCCTGGCTTGCGTCGTAGGGAACGCATCATGCTGCTGTCATTCATCCCCACCGGCAGCATCCTTTTCGTACTCGGTTTGCTTTTCACTTATTATGTGATGCTCCCAGCTGCACTTCCTTTTCTGCTCAATTTTCTGGGTATCAGTACGGCCATCCGACCGGCCAACTACATCCGTTTTGTCACCGGTTTGATGTTCTGGATCGGTCTTTCATTTCAATTTCCACTCGTCATTTATGCGGTCGCTGCCCTGGGTTTTATCGACGCACGCATGTTGATACGTGGTTGGCGCTACGCGATCCTGATCATCGCCGTGATCGCAGCCGCTGCCACCCCCACCATCGATCCAATCAACATGGGTTTAGTCATGCTCCCGATGATCGTGCTCTATTTCCTGAGTATTGGTCTGGCTGCATTAGCGGGTCGAACCCGCCGGACAGAAGAAAATTCGGACAGCTAGCACTCCCCAAACTGGACCCCACATCATTCGGACAGCCTGGCTCTCGCCAATTTTGCTCTTCTTTTCCTGAAAAGGTACAATCCACGCGCTCTGTCTCTCTCACCAAAACAAGAGGAGGAACTCGAGGATGCGCCCTGTCTTTGCCCTCTCAGGAGGGGTATCCAAATTCAGCAAAGCCCGACCGGACAAAACCTTCCAGGCGGTCGTGAAAGAGGCATACGACTACGCCATCTCCGATATCGGGCTCGATTTTGCCACCTTCACGAACATTGTGGATGGCTCGGTTGCCTCCTATTTCTCAGACCACTTTTCCCGCCAACTGATGGCCGCCATCATGGCGCAGGATTATCTGGGTTTATGCCCGAAACCCAGCCATCGTGTGGAAGGAGGAGGCGCCACGGGAGGTCTTTGCTTCCAGGAAGCCTGGAAATCAATCGCCTCCGGGCATATGGATGTCTGCGTTTCCTACGGCTTTGAAACCATGAGCCATGTCGAGACCTGGAAGGGTAATGAGTTTATTGCCCTGGCCTCAGATGTATCCTGGGATTATCCCGTCGGCGGTTTCTACTCCGGGTATTACGCCATGATGGTCACACGCCACATGAAGGAGTTCGGCACGACCGTCGAGCAAATGGCCCACGTCTCCGTGAAGAACCATATCAACGCTTATTACAACCCCTATGCG
>JASFLN010000079.1:0-6924 GCA_050118075.1 Anaerolineales bacterium | reverse complement strand
CCATCTCCCCGCCTCACAAGGGCGGGGGTTTCTTTTCCCGCAGCCGGCTGCTCTCTATTCTGGGATTTTCCTGGTTAGTCCTCCAAAATTACATTTACCATATTTTCAACAGCCAACCGATTAGCAGTCAATATTGAGCATCTTGGCTGGGGCAGCGCGACCAATTTATATTCCCTGATTATGGTATTTGTAGCAACAACAACAGCGTCGTTCCTTCATCACTCACTCAGACCCTACGAAACCAGAACATCAACCGTACCAATTATCAAGGTTGCCCAAGGCAACTCTGGTTTCGTTCCCGACGCAAACAGTTTCGATATTCTGATGAATGGCGATGTCACATCAGCTGGTTTAACCATGATTACTTATCTCCGGCATCATTCGATAGACGAAAATAAATTAATGTCATTTGCTGCTCATGTAACTTTTCCATCAATGCAGTGTTATTAAGACTAAACTAGTCCAATTTTCAAGGAGGCACAATGTCAAACCGTTTGAAATATCTAATGTACACGATCACTATATATCTGGGTCTTTTAGGATTATTGTTCACATTCTTCCCCGGAATTGCGCGCGCAAGCATGGGGATCGCTCTTTCAGATGAGGCGCTGACGCTACTCTACGGGCAGGTTGTCCTGGCACTTGCATTTATGGCATACCTTGTTGCCAGCAACCTAGAACAGCTTTCCAAGATGACGGCGGGCTTCATCGCCTTGTTCGGTGGTCACATCTTGGTTTTTGGTTATCAACTTGCTTCGGGTATCCAGACATTCGCACAAGTTGGCCCACCTTTAATCCTCTCGGTTGTTTTCACCGTTCTGCTTTTTATCTTTCAAAAATAATCAATAACAGAGCATTTTCCATTTCCTGAAACATAACTTAATAAATCGATTGTATGCGATCGGGCAACATTATCTGTTGCCCGATCGCACTTAACTTCCCTGAAGCTCCCCCCATTCTGCAAGATCGTCGCCTTAATCAAAATTCTTGCTGGGCAACGACAGTCTTGTTGTGGGACGCGCATTCTTAATTGGCCGATTGAATTCCTCAATATAAGCGATCATAAAATGCGGTTCAAGGCCATCGTCAACACGACTATAGGGAGTTCCAACAGCGATTGATCCGCTAACATTCATGCAATTGACGGTACCCTGATATGGAACGAGGTTGGCAATAACAGATAAGCATTTGTTGGGCAAATCCAAATGCGACCCAGGTCCATAGCCAGCCCCCTCAGGTTGGGGGCGATTGTTTTTTCTATTGAATACCCCACCTAAATAGTCTAATATGTGAAATACATCACATACTGCATCGAACCGGGAAGTCATCCCATTCTCTCACCTTACCCGACCTCATAGAAGTCAGGCTATCTAATAAGGGAAAATCATGAAGAGAATCGAAATCATTACCTTGTTGGCAGTATTGATCGCCGGCTGCCAGGCCTCGCAACCTGAACCAAGCTCAACCTCTATTGCCCCTACTCAAGTCCCAGAGCCTACCATTACGGTTGCACCAACTATTGAACCAACACAAGATGAGCCGATGGAAACGACCGGTATAGACCCGGAATTTGAAATTACATTCGACGGCGAGGAGTGTTTCTTTACCGGTTCACCAGAAGTACAAAAAGGGAAGCATTTTGTAAAGGTTCGGAACAATTCTGGTCATCAAGGTTGGATGCGCATTTGCCGGGGTGATGATGGTTACGTATGGAAAGATCTCATCAACCATGATTTTCGCGATGATGAGGACCAGGATCAAGACATCGAGTGGCCTGAATGGTGCCGGGGGTTCCCACGATCCTCTGTGGCGAGTGCCGCATCCGATTTTGTAATCTATGAATATGTCCTAAGACAAGAAGGTTTGTATTTCGTGATCTGGGAACAAAATGATCCCGATGCAGGATGGGCCTGTGGTCTAATTACCGTTGAGGAGTCAACAGATTAGCAAGAAGCCTAGGGGGTTCGAAAATAAAACCGATCTGGTTCTGAGGATAAAAAAGCCCCGCAACTCTAGCGAGTCGAAGGGCTGATGATGGAGCTGTATATGTGTTTCTTAGTGGCGACGGCGTGATTCGAACACGCGGCCAAGGGCTTATGAGTCCCCTGCTCTACCACTGAGCTACGTCGCCTTGCATAGACTAATCTTGGGTAGCATTCTACCGAATCCACATTTCGGTGACAAGGTCTTTTAAATCTTGTATTCGTAGACGACCTCCCCCTTCGACAACAGCAAAATCTCCAGGTCAAAGCGTTCGCCTAATTCCTCTGAGAGGCTTGTCAAATACTCGCGCGTGGTGATACCGGTTTCTTCTTGTGGACTGCCCAAGATCAACGTATCGATCTCTTGCTCCTCGATCACAGAAGCGATCACCTCACTGAAGACACCACTGCGCACCAGCGCCTGAGCTTGAACACCTTGTTTCTCAGCTCGCTCCTGCGCGATTGCAAGCACGAATTCGCCCATCTCGGAAAGCTCAGCTTCCATATCCACAAGCACAGGAGATGCGAGCCGATCAAGGAAACTCACATCGGCGATATAGAGGAAGTACAGCTCGGCGTTCTCTTCCTTTGCAATCTGGATCGCACGATCCTGGTTTGGCTGACTGGCTTCCCCACCGCGTGTTGGTGTGAGTATCCTTTTCATCCAGCTGTTCTCCTCTTAAATCAAATTCCAAAACGAAGCAGCAGCCACAAGAAGCCTGCCGCTAATGTGATATATGTTACCGGCATTCCGACCTTCATAAATTCCTTAAAGGAGATCTTCGAGCCGGCCTGGGAAGCGATGCCCGCGGTGACTAAATTCGCTTCACCACCGATAAGCAGTCCGTTACCCCCCATAGCAGCGCCCATTGATAGCGCATAATAAAGCACTTTGCTGGTCGCACCGGGTATTGTTCCTGAAAGGAACTCTACCACTGGAAGCATGGAGGCCGCCAGCGGGATGTTTGCGATCGCGGTTGAAAGCGTTCCCACACCGAAGACAATCACAGCGATACCCAGAATCAGGTTTTCACCAATCAACCTTGCCATCGTGACCGCGATCATACTGATAAAACCCACTTCCTGGACAGCCCCTACCACCATGAATAAGGCCATAAAAAATACCAACGTCGTCCAATCGACAGCCTTGATCATGGCATGTACATCGGGGCGCAACCACACTAAAAGGATCGTTGCTCCGATGATCGCTGGTACCGCCGGCACCACATGGAAGCGCTCTCCCACGATAAAACCGATCAGGACAAGCAGGAATACAAGGCCTGATTTCCACAGCGCTTGCGGATCGCGAATGCGTGCGTTGTCCTGCAGTCGGGCGTACAGGCTTTCGGATATACCTGCGGGATGTTTACCCAGCTCATCGCGGTAGTGGTAGATCACAAACGCGGCCATACCCACCATCGCAAAGAGTACACCGATTGTTTGGTTGAGCAAGAAATCTTGAAAACCTATCCCAGCATATGCCCCGATCAGGATGTTGGTAGGGGTACCAATGAGGGTCGTAATCCCGCCCACATTCGAAGCGAGAACCTCAGGAATGATAAACGCAAGCGGGTTAATTCCCAAGGCCAATCCAATCTGTAAACTTATCGGTGTCATCAACAGCATCGTTGTGAAGTTATCTAAAAGGGCAGAGGCAACTGCGGTTACACCCATCAGGATCAACACCAACATCCATGCTCGACCCCGGCTCAGACGATATGCCTGGAACGCGGTCCACTGGAATATTCCCGTACCTTCTATCACCGCGATGAGGATCATCATCCCCATCACCAGGAAGATGACCTCCCAGTTGATGTAGGTGAGGGCTCGTTCAAAGTCATAGATGAAGAAGTCCGGATTAAGCGATCCCCCGATCACACTGAACAGAAAAATCGCTGAGAGTCCGGCCAGAGCGGCAGTGGTGCTGTGCAATTTTTCAAACGCGATCACCAGCAGAACTGCAAGGAAAATGAGCGTTGCTGCATAGAAAGCCCCCGTGATTTTACGCTCCAAGGTGAGCTCCCCAAGAAGCAGTGAACCACGCTTGTCCAGCCGGTTCTGCATAGTGTTGTCAATGGATATGGTCTCCATCTCATAATGCTGGCGTTCGATGCTTATCTCCAACTCACCCTCAGGCAGCCGTTCAAACTGTAGTGCCCATGAGCCATCGTCCCCGGTCACAGTCTCTGCAACTGCCTCTTCAGCTCTGCTGCCGTAAAGCCTGATATCTGCGTCCTCAATGGGCTGACCCTGAGGGTTCAGCAATTGGCCCGTGATCACGAAGTTCATCTCACTCTGGGCCGAGGCAGTATCCGTTCGTGCCCCGTAGACTGTGACGGCACCGAGCACGAGAACAAAGATGATCAGTGCCATCATTTGGTACTTGACCAAAGGGAATCTCCGGAGTTTAAACATGGGATCGATATCCGATGAGGATTAAGGGGCTGCTCAATGTCATTCTCTGAGTTTCAGACCTTTATTGAAGTGCTTCAGCGGTCACCTGGCCAAATGAGTCTATGCTCCGCTGGAATTTTTCTACGGTGACCTGACGGAGAAAAACGAGAGAGATTAATAGACCCGTCGCTTCGAGAAGGAAGACGCCTGCGTAGGACTGTCCAACAGAGAGCCCCAACGAAACCAACCCGGTATATAACGCACCACCAACAATTGCAGTCGGCCCTTTGGCAAACGCCTGAACCAGCGTCCACGCGCCCACAAACATTCCGGTGTGTGCAGTCGTGGTCATATCCATCATCAGTGCTACACCCCCTACGGTGAAAAGACCTGCTCCAACGCCAAGCAAAAGAATCAGGGGAGGCAGCAACCGGGGTACACCTAGAATCGAGCTCATCGCCAGGCCTGCAAATGAAAGCACCATAAGGATGATGCCGGAGGAGGTCGTCCAGGGCTTACCTTTTTTCGGTATCAACCGCATGCCGCCAAAAAGCATCGCCGCGACTACCCCTGTCCCCATGTAGGCGTTGAAACGAGTCGTCTCAGCCGGGGAGAGCGCAAAAACTTCGCCTCCGAATGGTTCCAGAAGGACATCTTGCATGAAGTAGGAGAACATGCTAAGGAATAAGAACGCCCCAAACCAACGTGCGGGGCGGTTCTGGAGAATGGAGGAGAACGCGGAGGTCAGCTTTTCGCTTGACCTGGGCTTGTAATCAGGATCTCGATCCTCCTGACCGAGCAGTGCGACCGAAGTGAATAGCGCCACCACCACTGCTGCAACGATGAAAAGTGACGTGACGCGATCCATGGAATAAGGATCGAGCGCAAACCCGCTCACGATCCCGGTGAAGATAATTCCGACCATGAGCAGTGTCCAAACCCAACCAGTTACCTTACCTCGTTCCTCCGCCTCGGTCAGGTCAGTTATCAATGAAAGATACGCTGTGCCTGCGATGTAGGTTGAGATACCCTCGAGCAGGAAGAAAAAGAAGCCAGCAGTTATTCGCCCGGTACTTGGTTGTTCGGCAATCCACTGTACGATGCTTGGAGAACTGATCAGGATCACTATCGCGACAGCACTCCCCAGCAGGATATAGATTGTCCTGCGGAATCCAGCAACAGGGTGACGGTCGGAGTAATAACCAAATGGGATCGCAATCAAGGCGCCGAGGTAATGCCCACCACCGACGAGCAAGGCAACGGTGAGCAGATCGAGACCGAGCTCAACCCTCATCACCCGGTTGAGAACACCAAGAAACAAAACAGAGAGCCCGCCTGCTGCGAGCTGGAAGAGGCCAAGCCTGAGCACTTTACGAAACGCCACGATTAAGATTTCCTCAAAAATACGTGTACCCGCTATAAGATATCACATTCCATCATTATCGCTGATTGGAGTGTTTACGAAGAACGATCCCCTCGTCTGAGGGATATCGACTACGTGCTTCCTGCGTTGTGAACGACCGCTCTCTTTGATCTAGTCCTTCAGCTCCGCTCGGACATGGATCTCTACAGCTTCCAAAGCTCTGGAAACCGGGCAACCCTTGGATGCCTTGACAGCAATTTCTTGGAATTGCTCCGCACCAATATCCGACACAACCCCGATTGTGGCAAGATCGATCTTCGTGATTGTGAAGCTACCCTCGACCTTCTCCAGCGTGACTGCAGCTTCAGTCTCCACGCTTTCGGGTGGAAAACCGGCTTTGTCCAGCTCGTTGGAGAAAGCCATGGAGAAACATCCCGCATGTGCAGCTGCGATCAATTCCTCTGGATTTGTCCCCGTTCCTTCTTCAAACCTTGATGAGAAGGAATAGGCACCCTCAAACGCACCGCTCCCAAAAGCCATACTGCCTTTGCCGCTTTTGAGATCCCCTTCCCACTT
Organism: Anaerolineales bacterium; assembly: GCA_050118075.1. Taxonomy (GTDB): domain Bacteria; phylum Chloroflexota; class Anaerolineae; order Anaerolineales; family E44-bin32; genus E44-bin32. The sequence goes on along the minus strand of JASFLN010000079.1, from coordinate 609 downwards.
CGCCCCAGCTTTTCGTATTGGCATAGTTTTACCTCCTTCGGTGAATCTATCTCAGAAAAATTGATCTTCGCCTTTGAGTATCAAAGACTTTAACGGAATCGTACCGCGCGATGCACAGATCGCGTACCAGGACCAAAGCATTACACCTGAACAGAGATTTGCTCATTTGTATGCGGGCCTTTAACCTGGCGTAAAGCCCATAGGAATAACAGGAGCATAATCAAACCGAAGATTAGAAATGGTGCAGTCGATCCCAATATCTGGAAGAAAGCTCCACCCAGAACTGGAGCGATTGCATTAGCCCCACTGTAGAATGCCGAAGAAATCCCCAGCACGCCCCCCACATCGCTGGCAGTAACCTGCTTCGTGATCAAGCTGTTGATGCTCGGCTGCAGAATGCCGCCCCCGATGGAGGTAGGCACCATCGCGACGAGGATCCATGCCAACCCCAGCCAGCTTTCACCGGGTCTGACTGGAATCTCAATCGCAAGTGATTGCGTCGTCGGATTTTCATGCGTCCGAAAATCCCCCGATGCGGTGAGCTCCTCACGTAACTGCTCGGGTTGGTACCAGGGCACCGGTTCTTTGGGGGTAAGCGCGACGAGCATC
>JASFLN010000078.1:0-6953 GCA_050118075.1 Anaerolineales bacterium | reverse complement strand
TGGAACGCATATCGGAAGTAACGCCTGAAAGTGCCTGGGATTGTGCACGCAGGTACCTGGCGCGCAGCAACCGGATCGTGGGCATGTACCATCCCACAGAGAAGGTAGATCATGCCTGAGACGAAGCTTGAGCTTCCCGAACTTGATATTCAAACTCTGCCCGGACCGGACAGCGTACTACGGCGTGAGCTGACCAACGGCGTGACTGTATTAGCGCGTGAAAACTTCGCCAGCCCTTCAGTTGTTATTCAAGGTTTAATCCCGGTGGGATCGTTGCAGGATCCAGCAGAAAAGTCGGGCCTCGCGTATCTGACTTCTCTGGCCCTTATGCGGGGCACTGCTGAACGTTCATTTGAGGACCTATTTGAATTGATCGAATCGATCGGTGCACGTCTCAGCATCCGCGCCAGCGGACACACGACCAGCTTTCAGGGAAAATCACTGGCAGAGGACTTACCCTTGCTGCTGGATCTATTGCTTGATGTGATCTCCAACCCCATTTTCCCAAAGCGTGAAGTAGAGCGGCTGCGTTCCCAGCAGCTTACCGCATTGGCAATTCGGGCTCAGGATACAGGATCCCAGGCGCAATTAGCTTTTGATGAGGTCCTTTATAAGGACCACCCCTATCAGTATCCAGTGGATGGCTATACAGAGACCGTTCGTGAGCTGACCGCTGTTGATATGCGTCATTTCCATGCCGAGGCTTTCGGTTCGGAAGGGATAAAGATCGCGATTGTCGGTGGTGTCGAGGCTGAGAAAGCAGCACAAACTGTTGAGGCAAGTCTGGGTACCTGGACAAAGCGCGCAGAGAGCGGGCAACCTGCATTACCACCGGTAAAGCCGCTGAAACAGAACACACAACGTGAAGTCCGGCTGGAAGGAAAACAGCAAAGCGACATTGTGGTGGGATGTGTGGGTCCCAGCCGCTTTGATGAAGACTATCTTGCTGCAGCGGTTGGCAACAACATCCTGGGGCGATTTGGGTTGATGGGACGCATTGGAGATGCCGTGCGCGAATCCGCCGGCCTTGCATATAGTGCCTACAGCACCGTTTCTGGCGGTCCTGGACCAGGGCCATGGCAGGTTCTGGCGGGAGTAAACCCGCAGAACGAGCAGCGTGCGATTGAGATCATCCTCAAGGAACTCGGAAAATTCGTTGCTAAAAAAGTCAGCAAAGAGGAGCTGCTTGAGAACCAGATGCACTTCATCGGCCGGTTGCCCTTGCAACTGGAATCAAATGAAGGTGTCGCCAGTGCTTTGGTACATCTTGAGCGCTATGATCTTGGACTGGATTATTACCAGCGTTACCCTGAATTGATTGCCGGGATCAGCAGGGAGGAGATCCTGGCAACGGCACGACGCTTTATAAACCCGGAGCGAATGGCTATCGCTGTCGCAGGTCCTGAGGAACGCGAACTGTGATCGATATTCGTTCGGGGGTTGATATCGTCGAGGTAAATCGTATCGATCGGGCGATTCTGCGTCATGGTGACCGTTTTTTTGATCGCTTCTTCACATTGCAGGAGCTGGTCGATGCACACGGGCATACCCCCGCACTCGGTGCAAGGTTTGCCGCCAAGGAGGCGGTTGCCAAAGCGCTCGGTACGGGCATCGGTGAAGTGGGTTGGAAGGATATCGAGATCATCAACGGTCCGCAAAAAGAACCGCTGCTGAAGCTGCATGGCGAAGCGGCGCGCGTCTCGCAAAGCCTGGGGGTCACCACCTGGTCGGTGAGCTTGACGCATACCCATGAACACGCTGCCGCTGTGGCGGTGGCAATTATTGAACACGGATAGGAGTTTTTGTCCATGGGATCATTGATCACCGCAGATCACGTTGGGTTAGTGCGCGAACGTCAGCAGCAGGTAACCCGGGAACGAACAGCTGTACACATTGGCAGCGGTTCATTGGGAGTTTATGCAACCCCGGCGATGCTCGCTTTCGTGGAATCCACCTCACGTGAATTTCTGGACGAGTTGCTCGATGATGCGCATACGACCGTCGGTACGTTTGTCTCACTCAAGCATCTTGCCCCGACACCTGAAGGCGAAAGTGTCAATCTGCGGGTCGAGATCAGCTCCGTAGAGGGGAGGCGTGTCGAACTGCATGCGGAACTCTGGGATAAGGTGGAGAAAATCGGTGAAGTCACACACCATCGAGCGGTGATCGAGGTTGAGCGATTCATGAAGAGAGTTAACACCAAGAAAAATTAGGGTGGCTTGATGACCATCAGAAATAAATAAATTACAGATTTCTTGGATATCATCAATCCCTGGAGAGTCTTTGACGGGCCTATTTGAGCGTGATATACTCCCTTTCGCTCCCGCTGGGTGCATGTTTACCCTGCGGGACTAATTCTGCCCAAAGGGCAAATACACACGCTTCCGGACTGATCTGAGCGTGCCGGTTAGCCAGCCGGTTTCAGAGCGGGCGGATGGAGGCGGAGGCTAAACGCATAGGAGGTTACCCCATGGCTGTAGTAAGTATGAAAGCACTGCTCGAAACGGGCGTCCATTTTGGTCACCGCACCCGCAAGTGGAACCCGAAGATGAAACCTTACATCTTCACCGAGCGCAACGGCATCCACATCATTGACCTGCAACAAACCCTTGAAGCGTTAGAAGAGAGTTATGCGCTCATCCGCGACATCGTGGCGGATGGCGGTACCGTCCTGTTTGTCGGTACCAAGCGACAGGCTCAGGAGACGATCGAGCTCGAGGCCAAGCGCTGTAGCATGCCGTACGTGAATCTGCGCTGGCTGGGAGGGACGTTGACCAACTGGCAGACGATCCGCAGCAGGATCGACGAACTTGAAAATCTGGAACGTCGCCGTGCGGAGGGTGAGTTCGATCTGCTCACGAAGAAAGAAGCGCTGAGCATGGATCGTAAGATCGATAAACTCGAATCACGCCTGGGCGGTATCCGTGAAATGCGCTCTTTGCCAGAGGCGCTGTTTGTTGTTGACGTTCTGCAGGAAGAGACCGCTATTCACGAGGCAAACCTGTTGAAGATCCCGGTGGTCGCACTGGTGGATACCAATTGCGATCCGAACGTGATCGATTACGTCATCCCTTCCAATGATGACGCCATCCGAGCTATCAAGCTGCTGGCTTCAACCATCGCTGACGCTGTTCTTGAGGGTAAAGCGATGCGCAAGGATGAGGAGAAAGTCTCCGAGCCTGAGACCGACGCGATCGCTGCAGAACAGCTGGAGCTGAGTGATGAAGATTTGCTTGGCGAAGCCACGCTGGCCAAATTGCAGAGCGGTGAGTTCGGCGACAAAGAAAAAGAAGCTGAAAAGGAATCCGAGCAGGACGAAGAAGAAGCATCCGAAGCTGAAGCAGAGCCATCTGAAGAGGAAGAATCTGAAGAAGACAATGCTGAAATAGAGCCAGCTGAAGATGAAGAATCTGAAGAAGATGAGGCTGAAACAGAGCCATCTGAAGAAGATGACGATGAAGATGATGATGACGAGGAGGAAGCCTAGGCATGAGCATCCCAGCCGAGGATATTAAAACACTCAGAGACAAAACCGGTGCCGGGATCCTTGATTGCCGCAAAGCGCTCGAGGAAGCTGAGGGCGACATTGAACGAGCGATCCTCGTCTTGCGCGAGAAGGGAATGGCGGATGCTGAGAAACGCAGCGACCGCGAGACCAGCAATGGGATCATCGAACTTTACAGCCACATCGACGCACGCGTTGGTGTAATGGTTGAGGTGAACTGTGAGACGGACTTTGTCGCACGTACAGAGGAGTTCCAGGAACTGGCACATGAGATCGCCCTTCAGGTAGCGGCCATGTCACCGCTTTGGGTCTCCGAAGATCAGGTCCCTGAGCAGATCATCACAACCGAGCAGGATGTTGCCAGAAAGCGCGCCCTGGATGAAGGCAAGCCCGAGAACGTGATCGAGCGGATTGTCGAAGGGCGTGTCAACAAGTTCCTTGATGAAACTTGTTTGCTCCGTCAGGAGTACATCCGGGACGATTCAAAGACCGTCGACGATTTGATCAAGGAGACGATAGTCTCTATTGGTGAGAATATCCATATTCGCCGGTTTGTCCGCTGGGAAGTCGGCGAAGCGGTGGAGTGAGCCAATCGGGCCAACATTTGTTGGCCCGATTGTTTCAAGTAGAGCAGCTCCGAGTAGGAGACAAATATATGCCAGAAGCTAAATACCGCCGAATTCTGTTGAAGTTGGGTGGCGAAGCGCTCGCCGGTGAGAACGGGTTTGGGATCGATCCCAACCGAGCGGAAGAAGTGGCCGCCCTTGTACAGCGAGTTCGTGGAATGGGTGTGGAGGTGGCGATTGTCATCGGCGCCGGCAACCTCTGGCGCGGACGTGAGGGTATCGAGCGGGGTATGGAGCGAGCGACGGCAGATTATATGGGCATGCTCGGGACGGTGATCAACTCGCTGGCCTTGATGGACGCTTTAGAGCGAAGTGGCGCGGTGACGCGGGTGATGTCGGCCGTGGAAATGCGCGCCGTCGCTGAGCCTTATATCCGCCGACGGGCAATCCGCCATTTGGAGAAGGATCGCGTCGTTATCTTGGGCGGCGGCACTGGAAACCCCTATTTCTCAACCGATACCGCCGCAGCTTTACGGGCGATGGAAATTGACGCAGACATCGTGATCAAAGCCACTAAGGTCGATGGTGTGTATGACTCGGATCCCGAAAAGAATCCGGATGCCAAACGTTTTAAACACCTCACTTATATCGATGCGCTAAACCGTCGTCTTGAGGTGATGGACAGCACGGCGATTTCGCTCTGTATGGATAACCAGCTGCCGATTCTCGTCCTGAACATGTGGGAAAAGAGCAGCCTAGAAACTGCGCTGCGGGGTGATACGATCGGTACGATGATCTCAGATTAGGCAGTCCAAATACCATCCCGATCGTGTGTGTAGGGCAATTATTTATCCCTGAAAAATATATACTTTTTCCTTCTGACTATCGCAATGACAGTGTGTTGGGTTGGGAAGACTTGAGCTTCCAGCTGGGCGTTTGTTTTTCGCAAAATCGTTGTTTTTGCGTTATGCTATAGGCAGTTTCTTGCCTCTGGAGGACCTTTCAGCAGGAGCCAATCATGGTTAACGATGCATTGAAAGAAGCTGAAAATCGTATGAAGGGTGCCATTCGGTCGTTTGAGGATGACCTGGCAACCATCCGTACGGGCAGAGCTTCACCGGCGCTGGTTGAGAGATTGAGTGTGGAATATTACGGCAATCCTACACCCTTAATGCAGCTCGCCACGATCTCCGCACCTGAACCACGTTTGCTGACCATTCGTCCGTTCGACCCTGGAAGCATCAAGGATATTGAACGGGCGTTGCTTGCGTCCGATCTCGGGTTGACTCCTAACAATGACGGAAAAATCATCCGTCTCAATATTCCACCGCTCACAGAAGAAAGAAGGCAGGAATTGATGCGCGTTGTCAAGAGCCGGGCTGAGGAGGCGCGTGTGGCGATCCGGAACGTGCGCCGAGACACGCATAACGACCTGCGTGAATTCGAGCGTGAAAAAATGATTTCTGAAGATGAATTGCATCGGGCGGAGGATGATTTACAAGACCTGACGGACAAATATGTTGAGGAAATCAACAACACCAGTGAGCGAAAAGAAAAAGAGGTCCTTGAGGTTTAATTACCGCGAGCATTATGGCTAAATCCTCTGAAGCGAGATTACCGGAAGAAGTACCCACGCACGTTGCGATCATCATGGATGGCAATGGCCGCTGGGCGCGTGAGCGCGGGTTGCCACGCCTGGCAGGGCACCGTGCCGGCGTGGAGAATCTGCGTCGCATTCTTGAAGCTTCGGTCGAATTTGGCATTAAATATCTGACGATTTACGCTTTTTCCACAGAGAATTGGGGCCGCCCTCCGGCTGAAGTGCGGGGCTTGATCAATATCCTCGAAGATGTCATTGATCAGGAACTTGATTCGCTCCACGAAAATGGCGTGCAATTGCGCCATCTTGGCCACCTCGAACGCCTGAGCGAACAACTCCAAGAGAAAGTCCGAGACGCGATTGAGCTAACCAAAGAAAATGATCAACTTATCCTCAATGTCGCCTGGAATTACGGTGGCCGGGACGAGATTGTGCATGCGATTCAGCGCATGATCGAGGATGGGTTGAACCCTGAACAGGTCACCGAAGAACGCGTCTGCGAATATCTTTACACCAGCAATTGCCCCGATCCCGATCTGATCATCCGGACTTCGGGTGAGATGCGGGTTAGCAACTTCCTCATCTGGCAGGGTGCCTATTCCGAGTGGTACGTGACCAGTACCTATTGGCCCGAGTTTGGACCGGACGAGCTGCTGAAGGCACTGCACGAGTACGCCCAGCGTGAACGACGTTACGGACGTATATCGGATCCTGTAACAACGAACTGAGATGCTGCAACGACGAGCTGCGATCGCGCTGCTCCTGATCCCTTTTGTGATGTGGGTTATCGCTGATGGGCAGTGGCTCTTTCTGGTTGGCATTTCGTTTGTGCTGTCGTTGGCTGTATTTGAATTTGCTTCGCTTTATCGGCATATCGGTCGAAAGCCAGCTGCTTTGTGGATGGTGGTCGGTGTGCTCGCAATATCTATTTCGAGGTTCTTTGCACAGTTTAGATTCGATCCGATCATTGTGGGTACGTTCTGCGTGCTGGCGATGGCCTGGCATGTGCGCGAATTCGAAAGGGGCAATGAACACGCTGGATCGGATTTTGCGCTAACTATAGCGGGCTTTCTTTACGTCGGTTGGGTGGGAAGCTACTTGGTCCTCTTACGAAGGATGCCGGATGGATTGACGTGGTTCATGATCGTGCTGCCTTCGATGTGGTTGGCAGATGCGGTAGCTTATCTGGTGGGTAAAGCGATTGGTAAGCATCGACTCGCACCCCGAACGAGTCCCAAAAAATCCTGGGAAGGCTATCTGGCAGGCATTCTGGGAGGTCTAA
>JASFLN010000077.1:0-6957 GCA_050118075.1 Anaerolineales bacterium | reverse complement strand
CGATCAGATGGTGCTACATCTGATTAGATTGTCATACCGATCGCACAGTTGAGGATGATCATCGAATAAGACCGGGCGTTAAGGGTGATAAATAAATAGAATGCATAAACACACCCTCAAGCTAAACAATCATATCACGTTCAAACTGAAACTTCTATAGGTATTTAACGCGCTTCGGGCCACGCACGAGTACGTGGCCCGAATATTATCTATGAACTAGTGGATAATTTGATTACGGCAATTGACCCACAACTTCGAATGTAGCCAGAACCTGATCAAGAATATCCCAGTCCGATTCCTCGACAACAACAAATTGGACGTGAATGAGGTAGTTGAATTGATCGGCTTTGGAGACCGCTACGAGCTGGAAGAAAGTAGATCCTCCAGGACCACCGCATTTCTCGAAGAGGTCGTATTTGCCACGATAAAGTTGATCTTCATAATCGTAGCGGCCTGTATACTCACAACCTGCCCCTTCGCTTTGTAAGTTGTTGAGTAATTCCACATAGCCCATCTGGCTGGTGAGGTCGTCGGATGCACCAAAATTTAACCCGGGCGCAAACCATGAATTGTAGTATGCATCGATGTCCGGAGCTGCGATGATCCCACCACCCACGACATCATCATTGAGATACCAGGGCGAACCATCCACATCCGTCCAAGATGCTGGCACCATGACCTGCATGGAGCTGTAGTCGTCGTAGACCCATACGTAGTCTCCTGTACCGGTTGTGCTTGTGGAGCCTCCTGTCGATCCGACATCGTTCGGGAGTGGGCCAATCACTTTAAAACTATCGACGATGTGCTCGGCGGCGTCCCAATCGCGGTCCTCAGGCATCTGGATATGAAGCTCAATCAAGTATGAATCAGGCTCACCGATCGGCGCAGCGACCAGCAGGAAATAGTCGGTGCCAGCGCCCCCACAGTTTGAGAAGTAATCGGCAAGACCCGCATAGAGGCCGTCATCATATTCTTCTCTGCCTTCGTAAACACAGGACTGAAAATCCTCATAACCGCTGAGCTCGTTCAGGTAATTCTCAAGGCCACCTAAGGCCTGCACATTGGGACTGACATCAAAAATCAGGCCGGGTACCGTCCAGGTCTCTATGAAACCCTGCAGATCAGTTGAAGCCCACAGCGAAGCCCCGAAGACAACATCGTCCTGAACCCAGGCCGCCCCATCCACATCCGTCCACTGTGTGGGAACTTCTACCTGCAGCGCACTGTAATCATCGTACACATAACCATAGGAGCTGTAAGTTGCACCTGTACTACCACCACCGCTGCCGCTGAATCCAGCGAAACTTCCAGCCGGACTCAATGCTCTTCCATTGATCTGTCCTTCAAGGATATCGCCTGTCGCGTATCTCAAGACCTCGAGCGACATCGTCGCATCGGTTCCCTGAGTGCGGATCACATCACAGTAATCAGACATGGTTCCGTCTGTGGCCAGCACAAGCCCTTCTAACGTCGTGACGATGTCGCCAGCCTGGATACCGGCCTCATCAGCGGCCGAACCCGAAGCGACCGAAGCCACCCAAATACCGGACAGTGTCCCGTCACCGGAAGTAATCGCGACTCCGTTGATACCGAGCGAATCGACATCTTCGCCGGTTTTCAAGCGCGCGACAATCGAACCCGCATCTGGGGCGTTAATCGCGAAATATTGATTATCCGCAATCAGCGAGGTTGCATAGTTGACGCCCACAATCTTCCCATGGCTGTCAACAAGCGGTCCGCCCGAATTCCCGGGGTTAATCGTTGCATCATGCTCAAGCACCGAGTCAATCGATGCCCATGATGTCTCCCCATCTGCTTGAGCCTTGGAAATGATCCCCTTGGTCAGCGTGAATTCAGGATCACCAAGCGGGAACCCGGCCGAGTAGACTTCCAGACCAACATTGACATCACCTGAATACCAATCCAGGTAATCAAAATCTTCCCCCTCAATATCAATGACGGCTAGATCAGAGCATTCCGAAACGCCAAGGATCTTTGCATTACGGGGGCTATCCTCACCTGCCACCCACACCCTGAGCAAAGCTGCTCCAGTGACCACATGATTATTTGTCACCGCGATCCCGGAAGGATCGATGATAAAACCAGAACCTGACCCGGCTGCGTTAACCTGCATTCCGAATTCAGGATCGATAAACGTGCCTTGTGCTTCGATCAGCACGGTCGCTTTTTGAACATTCTGTAGATCGGTGACTCCGCCCGATTCGGTCTCGTGGAGGTCATTTTCATCGGCACCCTTTTTCCCACTAACACGGCTTGTGTCTTCTTGCGGTTCTTGAGCTTCAACAACCGGGGCCGGTTCAGATGATCCGCAGGCGGAAAAAATCACCGCCAGCAGGATGAGTAATGGCAGCCAGCTCCATTTACGAGATAAATTCATGAGGTTCTCCTTGTGAGATTTGCTGATTGTACTTCCTGCGCAGCCCTTGTCCGCAGGTATTGCACGCTGATAGAACGTAGACGAACAGATCGCCTCTGATCGCAATCCAGATTTGAGTATAGACCAGCTATGCTCTTTAAAAGCCTTGCAAACACCTTTCAACAAAGACTTGGTTTCTACTGCTGATAAAGTAAAATCAGCCGGTATGGGAGGCTTGGTATGCATATCTTGTTGACCAATGATGATGGCGTTTTCGCTCCGGGATTGCTCGCGTTAGCCCAATCGCTGCGCGAGATCGGAAAGGTTTCGGTCGTTGCACCAGACCGCAATTGGTCCGCTTCGGGGCACGTGAAAACAATGCACCGTCCCTTAAGGGTGATGGAGACCACATTACAGGATGGCACGCCCGTACTCTCCACCGACGGCGCGCCGTCGGATTGTGTCTCGTTGGCCCTGTTAGGTTTAATCGAGGAGGACATTGATCTCGTCGTATCCGGGATTAACCCGTTAGCTAATGTTGGCCATGATGTAACCTACAGCGGCACGGTGACCGCCGCCATGGAAGCTGCAATCTGCGGTGTGCCAGGCTTTGCGTGTTCGATTGACCCTCCTCAAGGTTATAAAGGGGAGCTCGATTACAGCACAGCCGCCTCGTTGGCATCCACGATCATCCCACAAATCATGCACGAGATGAACTCGATGAAAAGTGTGTTTAATATGAATTTCCCGGCAGCACCTTCTGAAGAGATCAAGGGCATCGCGATCACTCGCCTGGGTTTGCGTGTCTACCGGGACGCACTCATCGAAAGAAAGGACCCGCGCGGCAGGAGCTACTACTGGATTGGCGGTGAGGCGCCGACTGGTGTTGCCGACCCCGGAACAGATATCTGGGCACTGGCGAACCATTATGTCTCGATCACTCCCCTCTCGCTTGACCTCACCGATAAAAACATTCTCCCGACCATGGAAGCCTGGGAGCTTAAACTAAAGAGGTGATGTTCCCATCACCACTATTTGATCTTGATCCTTCGGTAGTGGTCGTCCTGCTTCACTGCTCGACCAACTCGGCTGCCGGTTCGACCCTCACAGCGGACACCTTATACTCAGGGATCTTAGCCTGAGGATCAAGGTGCTTGGGTGTGAGGATATTCGCCGCCGCCTCAGCAAAATGAAAATTCATGAAGACTGTTCCGGACGGGGAGCGGCGGGTTATGACGACGCGCGCTTCGACAGAGCCTCTTCTCGAGGTCACCCGCGCCCGTTGACCGTCTTCCACACCCAGGGCAGCCGCATCTTCAGGATTGATTTCAACTTCGGGTTCAGGAGCCAGCGAATCTAGACCCGGTGAGCGACGTGTCATTGTGCCACCATGCCAATGAAAAAGAATTCGTCCGGTGGAGAGGATGAACGGGTACTCATCATCGGGCATCTCTGCTGGATCCAGATAATCAATCGCGCTGAACAACCCTTTTCCGCGCGCAAACTTCCCGGCGTGCAGGATGGGCGTTCCGGGATGATCTGACGTTGGACAGGGCCATTGGATACCCCCATTTTCCAATCGCTGATGGGACATCCCACCATACGAAGGTGTCAATTGGGCGATCTCATCGAAGACCTCCGCCGCCGAATTGTAGCTCCAATCTGCACCCATCTTCTGTGCCAGCTCGGTAAGGATCTGCCAATCCGGTCGACCTTCAGCCACAGGCTCCAGGGCTTTTCGAACCAGATGAACACGCCGTTCAGTGTTCGTATAGGTGCCTTCCTTCTCGGCAAAACTCACGCCCGGGAGAACCACATCCGCCATCATCGCCGTCTCGTTAAGGAAGATATCTTGTACGACGAGGAATTCAACCTGCTCGAGAGCTTGCTCAACATGATGGAGATCTGGGTCCGAGAGCATGGGGTTCTCACCCATGACATAGATGGCTCGGATATCGCCTGAAAGTGCCCCATCCATGATCTCTGTCACGGTCAAGCCCGGGGTAGGGCTTAGCTTCTGAATCGGAACAGACCATCCCTTGGAGAATTTGGCACGCATGGCTTCATCACTGACTGCCTGGTAGCCGGGGAACACATTCGGTAAACCACCCAGATCGCACGCGCCCTGAACGTTATTCTGCCCCCGCAATGGATTGCATCCAGTGCCCGGGCGACCGAAGTTGCCGGTCAATAACGCCAGATTAGCGAGCGATTTGACGTTGTCGGTTCCCGTGGTGTGCTGTGTGATACCCATCGCCCAAAAAATAGCCGCCGACTTTGCACGCCCATAGAGGCGCGCAGCCTCCACGATATTCTCAGCCGGAACACCGGTTATCTGTGTAGCCCGTTCTGGCGTCCAATCTTTGACCGCCTCCCTGTAGTCCTCAAAACCTTCGGTGCGTGATTCGATAAACTCGCGATCCTCCAGCCCTTCTTCCAGGATGACATGCCCCATGGCATTGACCAGGGCAACATCCGAGCCGGGCCTCTGCTGCAGGTGCAGATAAGCGAAAGGCCTCAAACCGATGCGTCTTGGATCAGCTAGAATGAGCTTCGCCCCACGTTCCATCACGGCCTTCTTCATCTGCAGACTTAGAACCGGATGGGATTCGGTCGTGTTGCTACCAATCACGAAGAGGACTTCAGCCTCAACAATGTCAGAGATCGAGTTTGTCATCGCACCAGAGCCCAACGTTGTGGCCAGACCGGCCACGCTGCTGGAGTGTCAAAGCCGGGCGCAGTGATCTATATTGTTCGTTCCCACCACTCCACGGGCGAGTTTCTGGATGAGGTAATTTTCCTCGTTAGTACATTTAGCAGAAGCCAGAAACGCTATGGAATCCGGGCCATGCTCATCACGGATTTTCAGGAGACGCCTGGATACCTGTTCGAGTGACTCATCCCAACTGCTGGGCAGAAACGCAGCCTCGCGAGAAGCGCGCATCAAAGGGGCTTCTAAACGGTCAGGCGCGTGTACAAAGTCGTAGCCAAAGCGACCTTTAACACACAGGTTGCCATAATTAACTTCATTGTCAAAGCGGCCTGATACTCGAAAGATAAAACCATTCTGCAGATGGAGATCCATCTGGCATCCCACTCCGCAATAAGGACATGTCGTGTGCACAGTACGTTCGGCTTTCAGCATCTCAACCTCCACGATCCAAATGCGGTCCCTTCACCGACCGCTGGCTCTTCCCGTTTCGCCGAGTGATCTCGAAAATATCCTCCGGCCCGACACCTTGCTCGAAGAGGAACTCTCGCTTGCCTTTCAGCGCTCCGGTTGGACACACGCCTACACACTGCCCACAGAACACGCAGGTCGTCTGCGGGATAGGTTTATCAAAAAAGGTGCCAATACTTGAGTTGAACCCCCGCCCGCTGAAATCAATCGCAAAGGTGTACTGCGCGTCCTCCGCGCAGACCTGGACACATCGCCAGCACATCACGCATTTTGCATAATCCCGGATATACATTGGGTTGTCATCGATCAAATCCGGCTGCCGAGTTTTTCCACCCTCGAATCGCTCCGGTTTAGCTCCATAGCGCTCCATCATCTGTTTCAGTTCCGGCGCTTCGGAAAGATCGACGGTGTAGGCCAGCATCTCAAGGATGGTTTTTCGCGCGCGCTGAACGGCGGTCGAGTCGGTATGAACAACACTGTCCTGCTGGACCTTCGCAACGCATGCAGCCTGCATACCCCGCACACCTTCTGTCTCGACAACACAGAGACGGCATAATCCATTTGCGGTAGTGTGTGCGAAATAGCAAAGCACCGGAATCTCAATCCCGGCATGCTCAGCTGCCTTCAATATGGTTGTCCCCTCTTCGACCTCGACCTTCTTGCCATCGATAGTTAGGCTGACTTTGTCACTCACGACATACCACCTTCTTCCTGTAATTAATTTGCAATGCTCCTACCCACAGGTTCTTTCAGTTCGTTCCAAGTTCGGCCGGAAGCGAGACTTTCGCATCAAAACCCGACAATCGCTCCGGGGATGAATAGACTCGCATCGTCTGGCGACGCACATAGCCAATCAGCGTCACTCCAAACTGGCGCGCTAGGCTCACAGACAACGAAGTCGGTGAGTTGCGTGAAGCCACAATTGGACAACCCATGACAACAGATTTCACCAGCATTTCTGACGATATCCGGCCTGTAACGAGCAGCACTCTTTCCCGGGTTTCGATGCCTTCACGCATGCAGACGCCGACCAGCTTATCGATTGTGTTGTGTCGCCCAACGTCCTCAGCGCTAGCGAGCAATCGCTCGCCGTCGCTCAGCGCCGCAGCGTGAACACCACGCGCCCGTGCATACAAGCTGTTGGGTTGCTGAAGGCCGTTGAACAGCTTGAAAATCTGTCCGGGATCAATGGTCAGAGCTGATTCCAACGCTTCAAAACCAACCTCAGGATCCCTGAACGTAACCCCACCCCCACATCCCGATGTGATGATGCGCTGCTCAGGTTGAGTGATCGCATGCTTTAACCAGAGGTCAACACAACAACCATGCTCACTCAAATGGACGTGATCGACGGACTCCATTTCTCCAATAAAGCCTTCATTTTTTAAGAATCCTAGTG
>JASFLN010000076.1:0-6984 GCA_050118075.1 Anaerolineales bacterium | reverse complement strand
CGGTCAATGGCCAGGCGCACACTAGATATCTTCTCGGATAGCCAGGCACCGCTTGTTATCCCCTCCGGATCATGCGCCCACATGATCCGCCATGGATATCCTGAGCTCTTACAGGACAACCCACAATTACTTGCGCAGTCTCAATCGCTCGCTAAGCGCACCTATGAATTAAGCGAGTTCCTCGTTGATCACTGCAATTGGACTCCAATGGCCAGCCCTGCGGACAATCAGCTTGCGTACCACCCGTCCTGCCATCTACTGCGGGGATTGGACGTCCAAAAGGAACCTCTTGAGATCCTCAGGCGTTCCGGGTATGGGAATATCACGGAACTCAGCGCGGAGTGCTGTGGTTTCGGCGGAGTCTTCGCGGTTGACCACGCCCTGATCTCCAACGAAATGTTGGAGCGACGCTTGCAGCAAATCGAACTTCTGGACATCCAAGCCGTGGTTGGATGTGATGTCAGCTGTTTGATGAATATTGAGGGCGCGCTCCGAAGACGTGGGTCAGTTGTCCGATGCATACACATTGCTGCCCTTTTAGCTGGACGGGATGTCGGGCTCAGATGAGGAAAGTGTTTCTGCAGAGATCAAAGCGCGCTATCGAAGATACTGATCTTCAGCGTGCGCTCGATCAGAACGCAGAACGTCGAGGCTTGGGACGAGATACGGCTTTCGCCTCCATCACAAATCTCAACGAAATCAGATCCCGTGCACACGATATACGCAGCTCGGTCATTGATACTCTTCCGGAACTTCTACAGCAGTTTGAAGAAAATATGAAATCCAACGGCTGGCATGTACATCGCGCTGCGACCGCATTGGAAGCATGCACCCACGTGGCCCGCATCGCAGCCGAGCATGGCGCCAGGTTGGTGGTGAAATCCAAATCGATGGTTACCGAGGAGATCCGTCTAAATGATGCGCTGGCGGAAGCGGGTGTGAAGACCATCGAGACTGACCTGGGAGAGTTTATTGTACAGCTACGAAAGGAGCCTCCAGGTCACATCATAACGCCAGCGATCCACCTGCTGAGCGAGGACGTAGCCAGGACATTTGTCGAGCATCTGGGTATCGATTTCACGACCGATGTAAGCAGGCTCAATCAAGCCGCTCGCCAAACGCTGCGAAAGGCATTCCTGAAAGCCGGCATCGGCATCTCGGGCACTAACTTTGGCATAGTTGAACCCGGTGCGATCTGTCTTGTAACCAATGAAGGCAACGGTCGTATGGTCACCTCGCTGCCCGAAGTTCACATCGCTGTGATGGGCATCGAAAGGTTGGTGCGCACACTCGGTGAGCTGGAAATCATGCTCCAACTGCTGCCTCGCTCCGCCACCGGGCAGGTATTGACCAGCTATGTCTCGCTGCTCCACTCAAGTCGTGATCATGATGATCTGGATGGACCGACTAGTCGTCATGTTGTCTTGCTCGACAACGGACGCCGCGCGCTCAGACACACCCGCTTTCAGTCGGCGTTGCTTTGCATTCGCTGTGGAGCTTGCCTCAACGTCTGTCCGGTTTACCGCGAGATCGGGGGGCATGCGTATGACAGCGTGTACCCGGGACCCATCGGCTCGATCGTTTCACCGGCATTATTCGATTTGAAAAATTACGGACATCTAGCCAAAGCATCCACGTTGTGTGGAGCCTGCCAGGAAGCTTGCCCGGTCAACATCAACCTTCCGGAGCTGCTTCTGCGCACAAGGGACGAATACATTCTGCATGTTCAACAACCAGTGGGAACTTCACTTTTTATGAAAGCGTTCCGGTGGTTCAGCAGTTCACCAGGCCGCTTTCTACTCGCGCTCCGGCTTGTTGCTATATTCAGCAGATTGTTCCCCGCCGTCGAGGGTTGGACGAGACGCATGCCAGGTCCATTTAAAAATTGGACGCGTTACCGTGATTTCCCCCGTTTCACCACACGACCATTCCGGAACCGCTTCCCTCACCAACGGGTAGAAGAAGCCCCAACCGAGAAGCAAGCGCAAAGTGTCACACCGGCTCCGCTATCCGCAGATCGCCAGAAGGAGACCCAACGACCGAGCATAGATCGCTTCGAACAGGCCTTGAAGGATGTTGACGGAGAATTCACGCGATGTGCAGAAGTCGACCTCGGAAGCACAATTACCCGTATTATGAGTGCGTCCAGATATGAAACAATGCTGATCGATCCAGCGGTCGCATCCCATTATCCTGACTTGATCGAACAGCTTGAATGTGCGGGGAAAAGCATAATCTTCCCGCAAATCGATCCCGCCGGTGATCACGAGGCGCAGCTGGCTGGACTCGACCGCGCTGAATTAGGTATCTCACTTTGTCTGGGCGCATTCGCCGAAAGCGGAACCATCGTTGTAGGTCAGGATCATGAGAACGCAACTGTCACCTCGCTCTTGCCTGAGGCACACATCGCGTTGATCCCCAAGAATCGGTTATACGAAACATTTGCAGCCTGGGTCGAAGCTGGTGGTTCGCGTATGCTCGCCGAACATCAATCCCTCACACTGATCACCGGTCCTTCACGCACGGCTGACATCGAGATGACGCTCACCATCGGCGTGCATGGACCGGGACGATTGATTGTACTTGCCGTTGAATAACAATCGGATTTAGAAGCAGAATTTTCTTCAGGAACTGCTCTTCCCGGACCCCTTAGGCATCTGTTCGATTTTGAAGGGTTCTCCACCCTCCCCGAAGTGATGGTGAATATCTCGCTGGGGGAATGGGATCTCGATCCCCTCCCTTATCAGCGCGTTGTACATCGCGGTGTTCACCCGATCAAACATTTGGCGTGTATCCATGTAGGTATCCAACCACCAACGCACACGAAAGATCAAAGCCGAATCTCCAAACTCAAGGAAAAGCGCTTCAACCGGGTGGTCCTCAAGCACCCCATCCACATGACGCACAGCCTCAACGATGGTCTCTCGTGCGTGCTCTAAATCGGTTCCATATGAAACGCCGATATGGATCTGGATCCTGTAGGTGGTATCGGGGAACGAATGGTTGACGATTAGGCTCTTCCCAATGACCGAATTCGGGATTATGACCATCCGATTATCCCGTGTGCGGATGCGTGTGCTGCGCAGACCAATATCGACCACGTCGCCCCAGGTGTCCAGATCCTGGATTTCGATACGATCCCCGATTCGATAGGGTCGGTCAATCATGATCACGAAGCCGGCGATTGTATCAGCGAGCGTCTCCTGAGCCGCCAGCGCAACTGCTAATGAACCTACACCAAGCGTGGTCACCAGCGCGCTGATGTCCGCCTCAAAATGACTGAGCATGATGATCAACGCGATCATCACCAGAAGGATCTGAAGCAGGCGGCGGAAGAAGGGAATTAGCTGATTATCGAGATCAGTTTCGGTACGGTGGGAGATTTCCGCTTGATACCATCGAGAGAGTTCACCGATCAACCGCCATACTGCCAGCGTCGCCACCGCCAGGTAAAGGACGAAAAAAATATCTTCGATCCATGTTCCCCAATCCACCGGTAAAAAATCCAGCCGTTCAACACCGAATCGTGCCGCGAGCACAACAAGCAGCAAATATAGAGATGGATGTAGTGCAGAGACCAGCGCGTTGTCGAACTCCGTTTTCGTTTTGCTTGTCAGCCCTCCAATGACGCGCCGCAGGATCCACCTTAGAACTGGATATCCTATGAGCAGTACAGCGAGGAAAATTCCCAACGATATGGCTATCTGGAACCACTCATTGACCGTCAAGCCCCAGAACATGAATCACCTCCCAAAACATGAACCTTGAAACCGAAAGCGGCTAAAGGATTTATGCCTACCGCTCGGTTCAACCTTCTCGTATCGCCTTCATCGCTTTACGCGGGTTCATCATTCTGCTCATCATCGCCAGGATGAACCCACTGGCTGTAAGTGCACCTAAAAGGATCTTGGTCGGATCGATCACCGGTTCAACACGCACACCTTCTGGGGTAGCTACGATCACCGCCACCGGACGAGAAAATGAGCGGCCCCCACCCCCACTCCCCGATCCGCTGCCCTTGGTCGATTCGCTATCCCGAGGTCCAAACCCCGAACCTGCGCCAAATCCTGCACCGGTGATAACTTCAGCCGCAGGGATCACTATGACCTCGCCATGCTTAATTGGCTTGCCAAACACTGTATCGACACCTGAGGTCTCAAATAAATCTTCAATCGCTTGGCGACTGAATTCTATGCTGGCATCTATCTTCATTTGCTCTGCTTCGTGGTCCTTCTCAACTCCTGAGCTCCTACTCTTCGCCATATAGGCCTCCTTATTCAATTTCGTCCTAAAGTGCGCATGAATTGCCATGCCGTGATCGTAAAAACGAATGTGGTAAAGACCTGCAAGATACGTGTTCGGTCTTGGATACGGATTAACTCAACACTTCCATTTGATTGACGGACTTCAACCGCCTCGGGTCTCAGCCACGCGAAGCCAAAGATGCTCGCAAAAAAGCTTGAATTTCGTGCCAACGGACGTATTTCATAGTCATGGATGGAAACTGAACCCCCGGGTGTCACACGTGAATAAACCAAACTCGCACCTTAGCTTTCTGCTTCAACGTCTTTATCTCCCCGCTCGGTTCCCATAGAAGAGATGACTTCCTCGAGCTTTGAGTTCAGACGTTCAAGCACATGCATCAATTCTGATTCAACCTTTTCAGCAACTTCTCCCTCCTGAACCCGTCGCGACCATTCGTCGACTTCTGCTTGCATTCGTTGACCGGTTGGGGATTCAACAAATTCGTTCGCGGTCCGGTTCAGCGCGTCGCCAAGCTCTTGAATGCCTGATTCCAGATCCTCGGAAATTTTCTTCCTCTCTTCACTCTGCCAGGCCTCCTCGACCGCCTTTCGCAAGTTCTCTCCCAATCTTTCAAACTGCTTCTCGAATGACTTGCCTTCTGAATTCTCCATCTTGATCCTGACCTCCTTGAGGGTTTGGTGTGCATTTTTTCGGACATGCTCATCCTCTAAGCATGCAGTATACTGCACCTGCCTGACCCCGATCTATTCTTGTACACGAAATTATGAGTACCTAATCGACTGGCAGGACAACATGCACATTCTCAAAGTTAACCCACAGGACTCCGATCAGGTCCGTAAATTCCTTGACCTACCTTTCCGAATTTATAAAGACATTCCACAATGGGTGCCACCCCTGCGCCTCGACGCGAAGAAACAGCTCGATCCAGAGGGCAACCCTTTCTTTGAACACTCGGAAGCTGTCTTCTTGTTGGCGGAGGATGATAACGGTATCCCCCTCGGACGTCTGTGCGTGATGAACAACCGACCCTACAATGAATTAAAGTCCGCCCAGACAGGATTTTTCTACTTATTTGAATCCATCGATGATCCTTCGGTTTCAACTGCTTTATTCGATACGGGAATGGATTGGGCACGCTCTAAGGGTCTCAACCGTGTCGTCGGGCCAAAAGGTTTCGTCGCTACTGACGGACTGGGCATGTTGATCGAGGGCTTTGAACATCGACCGGCATTCGGTATCCCGTATAACCCTGATTATTATCCCGCTCTTGTTGAGGCGGCTGGTTTCAATCCACTGCGAGACCTGGTTTCAGGTTTCGCGGACCGCTCCACGGACATTCCCGAACGGATCTTCCGGCTCGCTCGTAAGGTTGCGGAGCGTAAGGGTCTGGAGATCGTCAGCCTCACCAATCGGCGTGAACTGCGAAAAATCGCACCCGAAATCAAATCACTCTACAACAGCGTTCTGGGTGTGTTCGAAGATAACGTTCCTCTCTCAGATGCTGAGTTGGACAGTATCGTCAGTCAAATGATCTGGTTCGCCGATCCCAACTTGATTAAGATCGTACGAAAAGAAGGTGATCTGATCGGGTTTGCGTTCGGTTTCCCGGATATCTCCGCAGCTCTTCAGCGAACGGGCGGGCGGGTGTTCCCATTTGGTTGGATCCAACTTTTGCTTGAACTGCGACGGACAAAATGGGTTAATTTAAACGGCGGGGGGATTATCGAAGAACACCAGGGTATGGGGGGCACAGCAATCCTGTTCAGTGAGTTTATACGTTCACTGCTTGAGAGTCAGTATCAGTATGCAGATCTCGTCCAGGTGCGAAAAGAAAATCACCGCATGTTACGTGAACTCGAGCAGTTTGGCATTGATTTCTACAAGACCCATCGCATGTATGAGCAGCAGCTATAGAAAAATGTGCTTGTGGACGTGCACCTAAAGTGCCCCACGACGACGCAAATAATGCTAGTCAGCAAGCTTATCCAGCGCGGCTGCGATGCGATCGGCGATCCTTTTGGCGGCATCAGGCCGGGCGTACTTTGAACACTGCAACTGCATATCCTGCAGCAGCTCTGGAGTAGATAAAATCCGTCTCACCGCTAAAGCACTGGATTCCGGCCCCGGCGCCCAAACACCTGTCCCGGTTTCGACGACAAAATCCACATTGCCCTCCTCCTGACCGGGAAGACGGCTGTAGAGCACAAGAGGGAGATGGGCGTTTAAGGCTTCACTGATCGTACCCGGCCCTGCCTTGGTCACCAGGAGTGAAGCGCCGCGCATCATCAGAGGCAATCTATTTTCAAAACCATACATGAACACCGGTCTTGCCCATTTCCTGGCTTTCAATTCATCTAGCAGTTCCTGATTCCGCCCGGCGATCACAGCTAAACCGAACTCGACATCAAGGCTTGAGAGAGCGATAGCGGTCCGTTTCAACGGACCCATACCTTCCCCGCCACCGACCAACAACACCATTGGAATCTCTTCCGGCCAGCCGAATTCACGCCGATAATGGCTGCGTTTTCCCGGCTTGCGGGTATGAGCCAGGGACACCGGCAGACCAATGATCTCAACCCTGGCGGGATCTACCCCATTATCAACCGCACGCTGCTTCGCTTGCTCCGTTGCGACGATGCAGATGTCGACATCGGGTGCGTACCAGAAAGAATGGGCGGTGATCATATCAGTCACGACGGTCATGAACTGCGGTCTATC
>JASFLN010000075.1:0-7021 GCA_050118075.1 Anaerolineales bacterium | reverse complement strand
CAGTCCAGGGAGAAGAAATTACTCCTTTGAACCGCCTCCATCATGCTTGCTGCCATTCGTTGAACGACGTGCTTCCTTGATCGTATGTGTGGCTGTCACTATCGGCACCATTTCATCGTGCTCATGCAAGCGATCAAACCCCTGCGGCTTGATGGTGTTAATCTCCCCCACCACAAGGGCATGTACCCCCGACCGAGGTTCAACAATTCCATCCTGACGGCAGTAGCCGCAGCTTTCAGGGTTATGGCTGGCATACTGGTCGGGTTCCTCATAACGTGTTATGTATCCCTCATAGTTGCGCAACGCTACGCTGTGCTCCCCCTGACTCAGCAGATAATTAGGGCCCACAGGAATCTTCCCCCCACCACCAGGCGCGTCGACGACATAGGTCGGCACTGCGTATCCTGACGTGTGACCGCGCAACCCTTCGATGATCTCAATCCCTTTAGCCACCGGGGTGCGGAAGTGACCTGCACCGGCGACCAGGTCACACTGATACAGGTAGTAAGGCCGCACCCGCAGCTGCACCAGATCGTGCAGCAACTGCCGCTGGATGTTTACACAATCGTTAACCCCCGCGAGCAGCACCGACTGGTTGCCCAGCGGTATGCCCGCTCGCGTCAAGCGGTCTGCAGCTTCAGCCAGCTCTGCTGTGATCTCGTTAGGATGGTTGACATGGATGTTCATCCATAACGGATGATACTTCTGCAACATATCCACCAATTGGTCATCGACACGCATGGGCAAGAAAACCGGCACGCGGCTGCCGATACGGATGATCTCAATATGATCGATCTCACGCAGCCTCGCGAGCAGCCGCTCCAACACCGCAGGAGCGAGTGTCAGCGGGTCCCCCCCTGAGAGCAGCACGTCCCGCACTTCCGTATGCGCACGGAGGTACGCCAGCTGTCGCTCCGCATCCTCGGAGGAAAACTGAGCATGCGGATCACCAACGATGCGTGAGCGTGTGCAGTATCGGCAGTACGAGGCGCACTGTGTCGTCACCAGCATAAGCACTCGGTCGGGATAGCGGTGAACCAAACCTGGAACAGGCGAATGCGTTTCCTCACCCAGTGAGTCGACCATCATCCCGTGGAAGGGCAGCAGTTCGGCATCTGTCGGGATGACCTGTTTCCGGATCGGGTCAATTGGGTCATGTGGGTCGATTAATGAGATGAAGTAAGGCGTGACGTCCACACGAAAAATGCCGCCCGCCTGCAGCGCACGCCTTTCGTTATCGGTCAATTCGAGCACCGTTTCAAGTTCGGCGATGGTGTTCAGTCGGTGGCTCATCTGCCAGCGCCAGTCATACCATTTTTCATCCGGCACATCCGCGAAGATCGGTGCGCGCTCCGATAAAAATTGTCTCTTTGTCATTCAAGCTCCTCTGGCCTGCTTACGGCAAAACCGGTTAGAGATAGCAGCAACCATTCAAGATCAGACTTACTGGCCGCGTGTTGTGCGCGCAGAGGCGCGCGTACTCAGCGGCGACATGATGCTGGATCTGACCCGCTGGGCGATCTGCTGGACGGCAGATTGGAACTGTTCGCTGTTCAATTTTCTGGCGCGCGCAAAGACCATATTGTTTCGCTCTGCAGCAAGATAGAGAATTTCAGTGATCAACACGTCATAGGTCATCCCTTCGCTCGCCGCCATAATGCAAAGATCGCTCACAGCAGGATTCAAACCGGGAAGCGTGTTGATCTCCATCAGGTAAGGCTCTCCGTCTGCCCCCAGGCGAAAATCCACCCTGGATACATCCTTGGCATCGATCACTTCGGCTGCCGCGATCGCAAGCGAGATCATCGTCTGGGCTAGCTTCTGGGGGATAGCTGCGGGGCATAGGTATTCTGGGGCGCCGTTCTCACCGATATCCAGCGACTTGGCGGCGTTGCCATAAATGCCGGGGCTTACGCTGCGGCTGTTTTCAAGCTCAAGGATGGGGAAAACGTGGTAGCCGCGGGCATCAAACAGCCATGGACGACGACGATTCTTTGGCGAGCCCGGATTACCGATAAACCCAACCGTAAATTCTCTTCCAGGCAGGTAGTTCTCTACCAGCGCTGGTTGCCGGTAGGTCTTGATCACCCAGTCGATCCGCGCACGCAGTTCGCGTTCGTTTCGAACGAGTGAACCGCCATCGACTCCCATGCCCGTTCCCTCTCTTGCTGGTTTAACGAAAAGCGGAAATCTCAGATCGGTGTCTAATTTTTCTTTCGTATTATGGAATTCTTGGAAGTGCGGCGTGGGCAGCCCCGCGCTCTTCCAGATACGCTTGGTTTGTGTCTTGTCCAATGAGATCGCGTTAGCGACCACCCTGGAGGCCGTATAGGGGATACCGAGCAGCTCACATAGCGCCGGCGCCTGAGCCTCGCGGCCGTCGCCCTGAACACCTTCGGCGATGTTAAAACAAATGTGCGGACGGAGGTTCGTGAGGCTTTCCACGAGCGAATGGTCCGCACGGCAGAGGTGAACCCAGTGCCCATCACGTTCCAGCGCTTCGGCGATCGCTTCGACAGTCTCATGACGGTCAAACTCTGCGCCTGCATCAGGAGGTGCATCGACCTCCCATTCGACCTCATCCTTGAGGTTGGCAAGCAATGCGATCCGCCAGGGAGCTGGTCTTGCGGACGCACCAGGAGGCTTTCTATGGCTAACCGTATTTTCAAACGCGTGCATGATCTTTTCTCCTAAATGATTCTCTTAGCTAGTTATCAACCCAAAGCTGAAAGCTGCGCATATCTAAGAATTCGTTCCGATCAGGTCGGGATAATGGCTCAACAAAAGCCCAATCCAGGGTCGTAGGATTGGTTCGGATTACGATCAGATCTGATCCGCAGCATGTGCAAAGCACGCGTTGATCAATGACCGGATTAATTGAAAAACGCACTTCTGCGTCACACTCTGGGCAAATTGCACTGTTCTGCATACGCAAACCCTCGCATATCTCCTTGCCGCTCGTCGCCATGCACAAGCTACATACCGGTTCGGAAAGGCCCTCGGGATCTCGACCGAACGGAATACTCAGGATCGTCTAGATTTCCTTCGATCTCATAATCGAACCTCACCGGACCGACGTTCGAGATAATCCATTCCTCCCCACACTTCGCACATATCGAACGATCCCCCAGCTTCACAGAGTTTGGTATCGATATTTGAGCCCGACAGGATGGGCAGGCGATCTGAGGCATTCCGTCTATCCTCCACTCAGATTGATCTGATTCGTTGTGCAACTATACGCTTCGAGAATGCCATTTATGTATTCTGGATGTGGAAAAGCTGTCGCAAAGTGCCTTTAGACTTGACAAACCTGTCCCATACCTGCCCTAAGCACAGGATTTAGCGCTTAAAACCAAAACTCCCCTTGCGGGGAGTTTTTTTAGGCTCAGTCAATCATTAGATTTCATCAATGACGAAACGATAGCCGACTCCAGAGAGGGTCTCTAAAAATACGGGTTGCTCAGGATTGGGTTCTATCTTATGCCGCAGACGGCTTACAAGGCCGCGCACAAGATCCCGGTTTCCTTCGCCAGTATAACCCCAGACCCGCTCCACGATCACCTCCGTCGGGAGTACCTGCCCCCGGTTGGTCATCAGGAAATACAGCAGCCGGAATTCAAGCTGGGTTAGGCGCTGTGGGCGATGATCGCCTACCTGTACAGTGCGTGTGGAAGGATCCAGATTGATCGGGCCAAGGTCAAGATTGGGGAGTACGAATGCGGGGATGGCGTTGGCCCGGCGCAACAGGGCAATTGCCTGAGCGGCGATTAACTGCGGCGAAGCAGGCCTGGTGAAAATAACATCCGCCCCATCACGCAGAGACTGCGCCATCAAACTTTCAGGGACGCGCTCAGAAACGACAAATAGCGGAGCTTGGGTCGCAGCGCGAACTGTCTTGGTCGCTTCGACAAGCTCCTCTCCAGTCTCCAGAGCCAGCAGAATTAAATCTGCAGGATGGTCCCCCCAATTTGATAGCACACGCGTGTAATCACCACTGGCGGCAACCGCCAACCCAGCTTTGCGTAGGACAAATGTAAGCACATCGCGCTCTTCAGGATCAGGAGCGATGACAATCGCCTGCATAACATCCTCCTGGGAATGCGCCTCCACGGACGCAAACCCCAACATTGTACGCGATTTTTCTTGCCAATCCACTAGTATAGCCTGCCTAACAACAAAACAAACCACCCTGTTCAGGATGACCCAACAGGATGGTTGATGGTTGGCAGTCGATATGCCAAATCGATCAGATAGCTTTCATTGTACGGATGTCGACCACTTTCTGAACCAGCGGCTCCACCGCTTCAAGCAAATCTTTCTCAGAAACGCCCTCCACTTTTATCGTAATCTCGCCTGTGCTCGTATCTTCTCCACTCGAGGTGCCCATAGCGACAATATTCCCGTCCAGATCGAGGATCGCTTTGGTCAAGTGGGCAAGCTCACCCGGCACGTTGCGGACTAAAACCGCCAATCGGACGCCCGGATCGCGAGCCCCCATTAGCTCAAGGAACACTTTAAATAGATCGGTCTCCGTGACGATACCGACCATCTTGCCATCCTTCATCACCGGCAAGCCACCAATTTTGTGGTCCGCCATGAGCAAAGCTGCTCCCTCAAGCGGTGTATCGGCTTCCACCGTGATCACATCTTTGGTCATGATTTCATTGACAGTGATTTTGGCCATCAAGTAGTTAAGCTCCCATATGCTCAATGAAGTGGCCTTTGAAGGGGAAGCCTGCAGGATTTCCCTTTCAGAGACCATGCCGACAAGCTTGCCGCTTCGGTCGACAACTGGCAAGCGGCGAATATTTTCTTTCTGCATCAAGTCATAAGCATCCATGATTGGCACATCGGCATGGGTTGTGATCACCGGGTGGGTCATTCTTTCTTCAACTAACATGGTTGCTCCTCCTACATTTCAGTCCTGATTATCAGGCGATTTCTTAATATAACTATACCGTATCACCGGCATATCGACGGTGGATGTTAGGCACTAGATACTCGTCAAATGCGCGCCTTAGATCGTAATCGGGCTCCCACCCCCAATCATCTTCTGCCGCCGAACTGTTCAAATCTGCCGGCCAGGAATCAACGATCCTTTCACGTTTTCGATCCGATTTAAAATCAACCTCGACTTCGCCGAATGCGGATCGCACCTGTTCCAGGAATTGCTCTGCGGTAAGGCTGAAACTGGTCACGTTATAAACAAGCTGGCTTAGATCCTCCTTCTCAGCCGCTTCTAAATCGACAAGTGCTTTGATTGCATCCGGCATTGCCATGAATGGAAGCTGTGCCGTAGGCTGTACAAAACACGTGTATTCCTTCCCTTGCGCCGCATGATGTAACATTTCGGGGCCATAATCGCTCGTCCCACCCGTGGGGACAGTCACCGCGCTGATCAAGCCTGGAAATCGAAGGGAGCGAAAGTCAATATTGCAGCAAGATTCATCGCTCGCCAACTGCTTGTAATTTTTAGTGTAGTAGCGTCCGAGATGTTCACAGTAAAGTTTATTGCAGCCATACATCGTCGTCGGCTGCAGGTATTCATACTCACGCACTTTCCCAGCCTTTGCTTTCGTCTCAAGATCAGGAAGGCCATAGACCGCAATAGAGCTTGGATATAGGAACTTTACCGGTTTCCCCTGCCAATTTGATTGCTCAATTGCCAGGTGCAGCAAATTCAGCGTGCCCTCCACATTCACCCGATGGGCGGCCTCGGGGTTGTATTCAGCCCGCGTAGAAAGGATCGAAGCTAAATGGAAGATGGTCTCGATTTCGTATTCCAGAATCAATCGCCCAAGAAGCATGTTGTCCAGGATGTCGCCTTGAATGAACCTCTGACAATATTCTTGCAGACTGTCCGGGAGCGGCTGGATGTCAATCGCCACAACGTGGGTGTTGCTTTGCTCGCCCAGGTATTCAATCAGACCGTGTCCCACTTCACCGCTGGCACCAGTCACGAGCACTACTTTTTCACGCATGTAACCTTCCTTCCGAGTTGTAATAAAGCGTTGCGCGCCTGCAAATCCTAAATGACACTTACCAATAGCAAAGACGTCAATTCTATAGTAGCGCCACGATGGTCACTGCGCCGAGGATGACTCTCCCGAATAGCCCAAACAACCATCCCCTCACCGGTCAAATCTCAGTGCGTGTCAAGTGCATTGCTCTAGTATAAATTCCTATGCGTTTATAGAGAAGCCGCCGCTTCGCAACAGGCGATAGTCCATACAGACCTGCGCAGGTCTGCTACACTTCCTTCAACACTTATTCGTCAGAAGAGAGACAAAACGAATGGCAAACATACATATCGCAGACGATCCTTCTCAATGGGTCCAGATAGCCGTCCGATTCATAATGGATTCCGCCCGTAAAGCGCTGCAGGTCCAACACCGGTTCGTGCTCGCTCTGTCTGGCGGGGGCACACCAGAACCTGTCTACGAGAGCTTACCCACAATCTGGAAGGAACATAATCTTGACTGGCACAGCGTGCAGATCCTCTGGGGCGATGAACGCTGCGTACCCCTCGATCATCCGCAGAGCAACTACCGCATGGTGCGTGAAGCACTGCTCGATAAAATCGATATCCCCCGGAGTAATGTCCACCCCATGCGCTGTGCAGATTCCCCTTCCAGCGCTGCAGCGGCGTACGAAGCAGAACTGCGTACACTCTACCCACAACAATCATGGCCAATCATCGATCTAATCCTGCTCGGCATGGGAGCGGATGGGCATACCGCTTCTTTATTCCCCGGATCTCCCGCAATGCACGAAGAAAAACGCTGGGTCGTGGATAACGACACCCCCAGCGCTGAACATCGGCGACTGACCTTGACCTTACCAGCGATCAACCACGCCCATGCAATCGCTTTTCTCGTCACCGGCGAGGATAAAGCCGAGACTCTCCGACAAGTGCTGCAAGGCAAAGAAACAAAGGACGCTCTGCCTGCACAACGCATTAAGCCCCAGAACGGACAACTTCACTGGTTTCTGGATGCCAATGCAGCACAGTACCTCGACC
>JASFLN010000074.1:0-7045 GCA_050118075.1 Anaerolineales bacterium | reverse complement strand
CTTCTGCATCTCGGATGGAGTGGGGAAGGATCCGGGAGGTCTAAAGGCGAGCTCAGTCGTCGTCCGATCGATCGGAAGAAACATGGCTCAGGGAGCTATCCTGGATTTTCTTGAGCCTGAGTCTATGGCGCATACCCGCTCGCTGCAGGAAATGATGCGTTTGGCAATCCAGCAAGCAAATCGTGAGGTGCGCGCCCGTGCTGAAGGCAGCGCGGCAACGCTGACAAGCGCATTGGTCTTTGATGAGCAGATGATCCTAGGCCATGTCGGGGATACACGGGCCTATATTGTGGATCGCAGTGGGATTCGTCAGATTACCCGTGATCACTCGCTGGTCCAGGAATTAGTGGAGACCGGCACGATCAAACCTGAAGAAGCGCTTGAACATCCCCAACGGGATGTCCTGTGGAACGCAATGGGCAAGGCAATCGATGTGAAAGTGGACATCCATGTCGAAGCCATCCCGCGCGATGGTTATCTGTTGCTCTGCTCTGATGGCTTGTGGAGCGTGCTGGGTGAAGAGCTCATCCGGGAAACTGCCAATGGAGATCCCAGCCCGCAGGCTTACTGCGAATCTTTGGTGAAAATGGCTGAAGAGTCAGGAGCTGAAGACGACGTCTCCGTTGTGGCGGTGTATTTCCCGGCGATGTGACCATTCTTCTATAGCAAATATGGATAGCGCCCATACGGGCGCTTTGTTTTTAAAAAGAGGACCGCCGGATGTGGGGGGGACCACCCGGCGGGTCCTTGATCTTCGGGGTCTCATCGAACGTGCAGGGGGGAACACGATCTCGATGAGATAATGCCCCTAAGACAAACTGTGATACCAACACATACCAACGAAAGCCAGTTTGTCCTAAGAAAATAATACCCTAAAATGGTCCGAATTGCATTAATATTTTCTAAATTTCGTCCTTTCCGTTACGAAAGAGCGCTTCCCACGCATCTAGATCTTCTTCGTCCATTGAAGGTTGGACTGGTTTCTCCGTCTGGGAAGGGTCGGTGTCATGATGCAGGAAATCAGCGATAAACGATTCGCTGCTCATGTGACGCGCGCCAACAAGTTCAGCATAGTCCAGAATCTCCCGGTCTGAGGTTACAACCACCCAATTCGGTGCCTCTTTACCGATAGAATCTAATCGCGCACGGATGGCCTCATCGGCTGTGCGCGGAGGCACACTGAAGCGAACCTGGACGCGCCCAAACTTCTTGTCGTTCTGCTCGCCAACGCGCCCCTGATCGAAGTAAACATGTATCGAACGGCCAAGGCGATGGGCCAGAGGCTGCAGAAGCTCGATCAATGCGCGCTCGTCCTCTGTCTGCTGAAGATCGATCCCCGGTATGGCTGCGATGAGATTGTGACCGTCGATGAGATAAGGCATACGTCTCCCGTTGATGATGTGCGGTGAAGCCTATCGATGTTTGGCATTCTAAGACCTTGAAGATGATGTCGTCAATTCCTTTTCGATCAAAGCTGTGCTATCATGCGCGACCATGGGAAGCGTTCGAAAGGCAACTTGGCGACAGTATCTCCTTTACCTGGGTTTGAATGTCATTGTCTCCGCATTGACGGTCATCCTCGTCATGAGCCTCTGGCGCCCTGGAACCCCGAGGGATTCACAGGTTTCCACGCCGACGGTGGATGTGCTCGCTCAAGTTGCCAGCCGTGTACCCACGATCACACCGACCAAAGCGCCTTCGCCCACCCCCAGGACATATACGGTGCGGGTCGGCGACACGCTCTCCGATATCGCCGATGCGTTTGGAGTCGATATCGATCTGCTCATGTCGACCAACCGCATGGAAGACCCCAACAGTCTTTCTGCTGGGCAGGTGATAGTGCTTCCACCTATCGAGGACCAGGAGCAAAACGCATCAGAGTCGTCAGCTGAGCCCGCGTCTCCACCATCCGCTTCTGAAGGCGGGGGTGATGATCTCAGTGTGATCATCAGTGGTATTGATGGCGCTGGCAATCTGGAACTTGAATCCGTCCGGCTGCTCAATCAAGGCGGAGAGGTGTCGATGGCTGGTTGGACGCTGACGGATGGGGCCGGGAACCGTTTCACCTTTCCTGAATTCACCTTCTACAGTACGGGGGCGGTGGAGGTGCATACACGGAGCGGTACAAACACAACCATCGACCTGTACTGGGGGCTTGATAAAGCGGTTTGGACACCGGGCAAAGAAGTTCAATTGCGGGACGCCTCCGGGATGATCCGATCCACATTCCAAATTCCGACAAGCGGATGACAACTACAAAACGATTTTCATTCCTGATGGTGGCGTTCCTGGCTATATCGTTGTTGGCAGGGTGCGGGAGCGCGGGCCAATTCGATGAACTGCGCTACGATGAACCCTCACGTTACTATCTGCATGTACCCTCTAGCTACGATCAAAACATGCGCTGGCCGCTTTTCATCGCGTTACACGATCGAGGTGATGATAGTGGTGACTGCATTCAAGATTGGTTCGAGATCGCGGATGAAACCCAATTGTTTCTGCTTTGCCCGGAGCTGGAGGTTGGCGATAAGCTCGATAGCCCGGTCAATGAACGCATACTAGCGGATATCCTGAATTCGCTTTATCAGCAGTTCTCACTGGACAATCGTTTCTTCTTGGTCGGGAGGAACGAAGCGGCTAGTTTTGCATTGAGCTATGCCTATCGATACCCCCAAGCCATTGAGGGCATTTCAGCGATTGAGCCCGCGAGCTACCCACAGACCGCTGGGTCGGCCAATTTCCCAATCTTGCTTATCGTTGAGCCAGGGGATCAACCTTCATTAGATGCCGCCAGCGCATTCGAGCAAAGCTTGTCTGGATCAGGGACCCAAACCCGTTTGCTCGAAATTGATGGGATTGGAAACCACATCCCCTTCCGCGTTCAGCGTTTGACAGTGGATTTCTTTGAACAACTCTCAAATTGACCGGGAGCGTATGATCTCATCCGATCCGCTTTGCGGGTTCGTGGAAACAAAGATTCGTACGGCGATCTCCGGGGGTGCTTTCGACAATCTGCCCGGAAAGGGTAAGCCGCTCAACTTAGAAGATCAGACCCATGTCAAACCGAGGATGCGGCTAGCCTTCCATCTGCTTCGTGAGGCGGATTTGGTCCCTGCATGGTTGGAGAGGCAGAAAGATCTACGGGCTGAGATCCAGCGCTTCCGGATGGAGCTTCGACGTTCAATCACCTGCCCAGAGCCCGGTATGGATCAGACAAAGTACGCTGATCTGAAGGCTGAATGTGATCGGTTAAACAAAGCTGTCCGGAACACCAATCTTGACGTGCCAATCATATCTCTGCACATCCATGGGGTAGATTTTGAGAGGGAGTAAACTGCAGTGAAGGACGTAACAGCGAAGAAAAAAAGACCAGTCCTGAGACTGGTCTTATGATCGATCATTTCGTTGCCTTGCAGTGGCTATCAGGTTTGATCCTCTTGCTCATCGTTGTCTGTATCGGTGTCCTCGCGCAGTCCGCTCCTGAATTCGCGAATGCCTTTGCCGAGTTCGCCGCCGATCTGACTCAGGCGACCGACTCCGAAGAGCAGCACGACGATAACGAGGATGATGATAAGTTCTGTCGGTCCTAGATTCATTTTTTCCTCCAGCGCGAGGAACCGCGTGTGCAGAGTATTATAGCACCAGAGTATTGGGTGTGGAATCCTTGCGCCGCATCTATGCGTTTGATAAACTCGCTCCGTCGACCCAATGAGTAAGATTGGACCCCAAATTAACCGCTGAGCCAACCGGCAGTCTGCGGGAGATACGAGGAAGGACAGCCAGAAGGAATGTCGCAAGCGCTGTACCGAAAATGGCGACCACAGACCTGGAATGAGGTCGTCGGTCAGGACCATGTGATTCGCACGCTGCAGAACGCCTTGCGCGCGGGTCGCATCACGCACGCCTATCTGTTTGCGGGTCCACGTGGAACAGGAAAGACCACGACCGCAAGGTTGGTTGCCAAGGCCGTAAATTGTCTGCATAAGGATCCATCCCATCGGCCCTGTGGTGAATGTAAGCATTGCCTCGCTATCCAAAACGGCACTTTCCTTGACTTAATCGAAATTGATGCAGCTTCCAACACGAGCGTCGAGGACGTGCGCGACCTGCGTGAAAAGATCAATTTCTCACCCAACGAGGGCCGCTACAAGGTCTATATCATCGATGAGGTTCATATGCTCTCGACAGCAGCATTTAACGCGCTGTTGAAAACACTCGAGGAACCTCCCGAGCATGCGATCTTCATTCTGGCAACTACCGAAGTACACAAGATACCTGCCACGGTGCTTTCCCGTTGCCAGCGTCATGAGTTTCGTCGAATACCCACGGCGACGATTAGGATGTACCTCAATGAAAAGGCAGAGCAGGAAGACATCGAGGTGCAGCAGGAAGCGATTGATCTGATCGCGCGCCAAGCTACAGGCAGCTTGCGGGACGCGATCTCGCTTCTGGATCAATTAGCATCAACAGGGGAACAGGTGACTCTAGCCTACACTGAAACGGTGCTTGGGACCGCCACGAGTGAAGCCGTGCGTGGGGTTGTTCAAGCGATCTTCGATGCTGATCTACAAACAGGGATCGATCAACTGCATGGTGCTCTGGATCAAGGCACCGATCCACGCCAGTTTGCCCGCCAGGTTGTGCAAGCGCTGCGGACACTGTTGATGATCCGAATGGGGAACCAGGATCTGGTCGATGTGGGATCCGATATTCGAGCCGAATGGGAGCAGCTTGCGCCTGAAGTTAGTATTGATCATCTGGCCGAGTCAATTGAAGCCTTCAGCAAGGCAGCTTCTGAGCGGCGTGCCACCTGGCAGGCATCGCTGCCGCTCGAGCTGGCACTGGTTGAAGCGGCGGGCTACAAACAGGATCGCTCATCCAAAGATCCAATAGGATCTAAGGGCTCCGAACCGTCATCCCAGAGTCGGGGTGGTGAGGCAGGAAATCCATCCGGAAGCAAAACCAGCGCGGCTCCGAGCGGGCTGAGCTCTATTGCCGAGGGCGACTCGGCATTTCAGGGCATGATGGGTAAGTGGCAAGACGTGTTGCAAGCGGCGCGACGTCGAAGCCCGAGAGTACAGGCGCTTTTGAACTCCTGCCGTCCACTTGGATTTGAAGCTGGTGCCTTTGTGATTGGTTTCAGCAGCGATCTGCTCCGGGAGAAGATGGAGAAAGAACGCAATCTGACTGTGGCGCAGGAAGCGTTGCAAGAAATTTATGGTCGCCAACTTCTATTACGATGCGTGCTTTCCAAAAACTGGCAAGGCTCAGATGAGCCCAAAAAGACCCTGCCTCCCATGGATGAGAATGGTATGGTCGCGACCGCGATTCGAGAACTGGGGGGTGAGGTTGTCGATGTCGATAAGTGGCCGTCGGACCAGCAGTGAGATCCTCGTATACGATACAGAACCAACCTCCTTATACAAAATCTATTAAAATTCGGGATGGACAAAAACGACATTATGGCTATGGATTGAGGCTGAGATGAGCAAAGGTAAGAAACGATCGGGCGGCCCGGGTAATATGATGGCCAAGATGCAGGAGCTGCAGCAGCAGCTGATGCAGACTCAAGAGGCGTTGGCCGAAGAAAACGTAGAGGCCAGCGCGGGCGGCGGTGCGGTGCGTGTGATCATGAGTGGGACTCAGGAGTGTCAGCAGGTGATCATTGATGAGTCTCTGCTGGGCGATGGGGATCTCGAGATGCTGCAGGATCTGATCCTGCTGGCGGTGAACCAGGCGATTCACGATTCACAAGCGCTGGCCGCTCGACGCCTCGGTCCGCTGACCGGTGGATTAGGTCTCCCGGGAGTTGGCGGGTGAACCCAGCCGCGCCACGGCCGGTCATCCGTTTAATCGAAGCTTTCTCGCGTCTGCCTGGCGTGGGTCCGAAGACCGCTTCGAGATTGACCTATTACCTCCTGCGGGCACCAGAGGTTGAGAGCCTGGAGCTAGCCGAGGCGCTGCGCGAGATGCGCGCCGGCACACGCTTTTGTTCGATTTGCTTCAACATCACCTCGGCAGAGATGGATCCCTGCGCGATTTGTTCTGACGAGACCCGAGAACGCAGCATAGTCTGCGTCGTCGAGGAGCCGCTGGATGTGTTGGCGATCGAGCGAACTGGATTTTTTAAAGGCAACTACCATGTGCTGCACGGGGCGCTTTCGCCCGTCGAAGGTGTTGGACCGGAGGACATTCGCGTCGAGCCGCTTTTAGCACGCATTCGTTCGGGTGGAGTGGAGGAGCTCATCATTGCAACCAACCCGACCTTGGAGGGCGAATCGACGGCGATGTACATCAAGGAGGAGATCGGTGATGCCGGCGTGCGCGTGACGCGCCTGGCGCGTGGTTTACCCTCCGGTGGCGATCTCGAGTACGCCGACATCAACACCCTTTCGCAGGCTTTACAAGGCCGGTCCGATTTTTAAATTGGGCGCAGATAAGTCCCCGGCATTGTCAAAGTGCGGGGGACTTAAGTTGTCATCTGAGGGACCATTCGTGAATGGACCCGATGAAATTTCCATCGAAAAGATGGGCTTGCAGAATCCCTTCGTAGAAAATTTTTTGAATACCTCTTAAAACTTTAAGGTTTCACTTCCATGATTACCCTTGACAGTGGGGTAAGCGCGTCTATAATACCTATGCACATCTCACTGACGGTCTCGCCCGCGCTGCGGGAAGACCCAGACAAGTGAATAACGTCAAGGGCTTTCAGGCCCGACGAGCACGTGAAGGGCCGGCCAGCCTCGCCGATGTTGGCATGTCGAACATCGGCGTTTTGCGCCTGTATTGGGAGATACCCTTGACAGTGCCGAGTGTGGGTGGTAGGATTTCGCCCGCTCAAGGAACAGCACCTTAACAACTGAAGAGTGATAGAAAGCCCTAAAGAATAGTAAACGGTTCCAGTCAATCTCTGATCTTAACTACGTCTTTGGACGTAGCGAAGAACTTACGGAGAGTTTGATCCTGGCTCAGGATGAACGCTGGCGGCGTGCCTAATACATGCAAGTCGAACGAGGCCCTTTGTATTCGTACGAAGGTGTCCTAG
>JASFLN010000073.1:0-7062 GCA_050118075.1 Anaerolineales bacterium | reverse complement strand
CTCCAACGCAACCAATCCAAAAGATTCGTAATGGGAGGGTACAACCACGATCTCAGCTGCAGAATAATAATACTGAAGTGTATCTTGATCACGTTTGCCCAGGAAATGGACGATATCATCTAATCCGGCATCAAGTCTCATCGTCTGGAGGCGTGCCATCTCAGCGGATAATCTCTCGTCGCTCAAATCGGCTTCACCACCGATAATGGCCACACATGCCGGGTGCTTCTCAAGAAAACCTTCCTCCTGGAGGGTGGCCATCGCCTTGATCAGCGTATCAATGCCTTTTAAAGCCTCAATCCGTCCAACGAAAAGGATCATGCAGTTATCATTGGGCATCGAAATGAACTCCCGTGCTTCGTCTTTAGCGATCGGGTAGAAGCGTGCGGTGTCAACCCCTGGTGGGATAACGACCACTCGATCCGTGCTCGTCTGATACAACCACTGGATCTGCGCGAGCTCAGCCTGGGTCGCCGCGACCACTCGATCTGCTTCACGCAACAGCCTGCGTTCAGACTCAACACGCGCATCCGGTTCTGACTCGCTCTCCGCACGCGCAACGCGATTTTTCATTAGCGCCAGGGTGTGGAACATCTGGATCAGGGGGATCCCCCAACGATCGCGCAGTTCCAATCCTGCCAAACCAGAAAGCCAGTAGTGTGCGTGCAGCAAGTCATATCTCAGCAGCTTGGTCGCAGCGAAATCCTGAATATTTTCAACAAATGTGGTCACGTAATCGACGAGTTCAGACTTCTCGACGGGAATTTCTGGTCCCGCAGGAATATGGACAATTCGGTTGCCATACCCGAGATCGTGCAGTACGTGAGGTACATGCTCATCTTGTGATCGTGTGAATACATCCACCCCCACCCCATGTCGGCCCAATTCCCGGGTTAGATCACGCACATAAACATTCATGCCGCCTGTGTCCTTGCCGCCAAGAGTGGCAAGCGGACAGGTATGGTAGGAAAGCATCGCAATTCGCATGAATTCATTATCCTTCAGCGGCAATCTCTTGCCAAGGTCTCCGACACGCTGGTATAATCCCGCCGCGCAGCTAAACTTCGAAAAGCAGAATTGAAATCAGGCCAGCGTAGCTCAGAGGCAGAGCAATCGCTTCGTAAGCGATGGGTCGAGGGTTCGACTCCCTCCGCTGGCTCTCATGTTTCCCAGATGCCTATTGACAACTTGGTTTTCGATTAATCCTGACCAGCCGTAGGCTGGTCTTCTTCATACTGGAAACGCCGCATCACAAACCAGGCAAT
Organism: Anaerolineales bacterium; assembly: GCA_050118075.1. Classification (GTDB taxonomy): domain Bacteria; phylum Chloroflexota; class Anaerolineae; order Anaerolineales; family E44-bin32; genus E44-bin32. Next base: position 5,797 of record JASFLN010000073.1, on the reverse strand, counting down.
GAACGTGAGGATGGGAACCCCCCACAACGCCAGAGGTTCGATATCCGGCGTAAAAATCACATCCCAAGCGAGCACAACCAGCATTGGGATACCGATGGGTGTCATTCTCAGCAGGTTTTGCTCTTGAGCAGCCATTTCAAGATCCGTGGGATAAAGCGTAGCGATCGAGACACCCATCCAGATCAACATCAATAGAATCGTCTGCATGCCGGGCCAGGATAGTCCCACCCTTGCTAACAGGTAATGGATATAAAGCGCCGGAACGACTGCATAAAAACCAACGACCATGATCGATTGATAATCCATCCGATTTCTCAAGATGGACACGGTGCCCCAAATTAATAAGCCCACTAAAGCGAGAAGCATCATCCTCACAAAGAAGTGCCAGACCCACAGCCCGATGCCGGCGATTCCAGCGGCCACGCGGCTGAACCTACTCCACGCTCCAAGCAGGAAAGCCTCATCGATGACGATCGGGTTTGTGTTGAACAATTCGTTGAGATCACTCAGTTGGAGCGATTGACGCTGTCCGGTATTATCCAGCACGATAAGCTCACTACGGGTGAGCAGAATACCCTCACGGTACAGTCCGGGATCAATGTCGGTATATTCGCCGCTGGTATCCAGCACAATGAGCTGTCCCTGCTGATCGAGCAATACCAGCGGTTGGGGTGCGTTAACACTCGCGATCCCGTCTTCAATGTAGATATCCGGAAACGCACCCTCTGATAATGCCGTCTCGATTTGCGCGTCCAGTTCTGTAATGATTCTCACGACTTTAAGGGTAAAGAGCGCACTCAAGCTTGTCGCAAAAATAGTGAAGAAGATGAGCGCTTGCGATAATCCTTTCCTCAAGCTGATGCGGTAGAAACGCAAGCTAAAAACAGGCAGCACAAACGAAGCTGCATGCCAGACAGCTCTCGCCCCCCATCCTTCAGGATGAGAATTTGTCGAAGGTTGCTCTGTTTTTGGGTCGTGGAATTCCATACTATCCCTTTTGCGAATTACTTGCCTGAACCTGATTTCCGGATTCTCCCATGAAAGCTGATCGAGCGAAAATCACAGTGCGATCATATAAGCAGTTTCCGCCATAGACCTGTTTGCGTATAATGGGCTCATGGCTGAGGGCAATGAACCGATTGTGATTGGTATCGCCGGAGGAACTGGTTCCGGAAAAACCACTGTGGCAAACGTCATCCTCAACCGTGTGGGCGCCGGCAAGATCGCATTTCTACCCCATGACGCATACTACAAGGATCTCGATGACCTGCCGCGTTCACAGCGTGACATGATCAACTTTGACCATCCAGATTCGCTTGAAACCGATTTGATGGTCAAGCATCTAAGATCCCTACGACAGGGCAAAGCGGTCAAAATTCCAATTTACGACTTCACAAATCACAGCCGTACCGATCGCACAAGCCGGATTGAGCCTCAGTCCGTGATCCTTGTGGAGGGGATCCTCGTGTTCGCTGAACCTGAACTGCGCAACCTCTTTGATATCAAGATCTTCGTTGATACTCCTGCGGACATCCGCTTTATTCGCCGGTTGGAACGCGATATTGTTGAACGAGGCCGCACCGTCGAATCCGTCATCCAACAATATCAAATGACCGTAAGGCCCATGCATTTGGAATTTGTTGAACCCTCGAAACGCCATGCCGATGTGATCATACCTGAAGGTGGCCTGAACACTGTCGCCATGGATATGGTCGTAGCTCGTATTGAAAATATGCTTCACACCGACTAGATACAGGAAAGGTTTGCTATGCAGAAGTACAACCAACCCCCGGAAATGGTGATCGACGTGAGCAAATCGTATCAAGCCACGATCAAAACCGATCAAGGTGATATGGTTTTCGATTTGTTCGCCAAACATGCTCCGCGCACAGTCAACAATTTTGTCTTCCTGGCCCAAGAGGGCTATTACGACGGAGTGATATTCCATCGAGTGATCGATGATTTCATGGCTCAGACGGGCGACCCGACGGGGACTGGACGTGGTGGCCCAGGCTACCAATTTCAGGATGAGTTCCATCCGGACCTGAAGCATGATGGACCTGGCGTTCTTTCCATGGCAAACGCAGGGCCGAACACAAATGGTTCTCAATTTTTCATCACGTACGTAGCGACCCCCTGGCTGGACAACAAGCATACTGTGTTCGGAAAGCTGCGCGAGGGCGAAGAAGTACTCATGTCCATTCCGGCACGCGACCCATCAAACCCAAACGCTCCAGCGGTTAAGATGCAGACCGTTGAAATCCACGAGTCCTGAAAATAAGAAGCTCCTTTCAGGCTGGCGATTAGCGGCAATAAGGGTCCTCGCACTTGTCGCCGTCATCGCTATTACGGTTTACATCTACTCCATACGCAGTGAGGTAGAAAGATTCCAGGCAGCTGGATACCCTGGAATCTTTCTGTTATCGATTTTGGCTAATGCCACGGTGATCCTTCCTGCGCCGGGTATTGCACTCACATTCACGTTTGGGTCAATATTCAATCCTATCGGGGTAGCATTGGCAGCCGGTGCAGGGGCTTCTCTGGGCGAACTCACCGGATATCTGGCAGGTTTTAGCGGTCAGGGGATTGTGGATGACCTGAAAATGTATGATCGTTTGGAGCGCTGGACTGAGCGCTTTGGCGGTTGGGCTATTCTTGTGCTCGCATTTATTCCCAACCCATTTTTTGACCTTGCAGGCGCAGCTGCAGGTGCATTAGGTATGCCCGTGGCAAAATTCCTCGCTTGGGCATTTATTGGAAAGACCTTAAAAATGTTGTTGTTCGCCTACGCCGGTGCATTTTCAATTGAATGGATTGATGGAACTTTTTTCCACTCCCCCTGATTCCCGCTTTCTAAATACGAATTCCTGTAAAGCTTTTGATTAACTGGGTTTGAGCACAACCCGGTCCAATGTGACTGCCTCGATCGCTGGCATGTCGATCTGTATCCCCAAGCCGGGTCCTGCGGGGACATCGATGGTGCTGTCAGAATTGAGCTCGAATTTAGGCTCGCAAATATCCTGCTCATAGTATCGTTCACTTGCGGAAATATCCCCGGGCAGGCTGAACCCTGAACGAGAGGCAAGTGCCAGATTTGCGGCCCGTCCAATACCCGTTTCCAGCATACCCCCACACCAGACAGGTATTCCACGCTGTTGACAGTGCCCCTCGATTTCACAGGCCATTTGATAGCCACCCACCCTGCCAGGTTTAATATTAATTACCCTGCACGCCCCCAGGTCGATTGCATGACGGGCATCACGCAGATGGTGAACACTTTCATCCAAACAGAGATCGGTTGAAATTTGAGCCTGGAGATGAGCATGCTCTATGAGATCGTCTTCATAAAGCGGCTGTTCCAATAAACCTAATCCATATGCATCCATGCTTCTTAGCAGCGCCAGGTCATCCATTGTATAAGCTGCATTTGCATCAACCCACAGGTTCAGATGCGGGTATTCTGACCTTACTGCCTCGATCACCTCAACATCCGATCCGGGCGCGATTTTTATCTTCACGCGCTGATAACCCTGATCCAGATAGTATTCAATCTGATCCAGCATTCGATCCGGATTTTCCTGTATGCCGATGGAAACACCAACGGCTACCTTAGCCGTTGAACCCCCGATCAGTTCGGAAAATGACCGCCCTCCCCGCTTTCCAGTCAGATCCCAGAATGCCATCTCCAGTCCTGCCCTCGCCAATGGATGACCGCGGAATGCTTTCAATCGGTTACGCATTGATTCTGGTGTTGAAACAGCACCCTCGAATAATGACGGTACAAAGAACTCGGACAAAATATGCCACGCGGTTCCTACGGTCTCATAGGAATATCCTGGCTCCGCACCGGCGACACACTCTCCCCACCCTTCCAGCCCGTCGCTGGAGATCCGAACCAGAACACAGTCACGATCGCGTTCCAAACCGAAGGAAGTCCTGAAATCTGACCTCAGCCGCATACGAATGTGACGCAGCTCGACCCACTCAATCTGCGATATCATCCCAGAGTTCCCTCCCCATAGGACAGAAGATAATATGACCGCGGATACTTTTCCTCACGGAGATGGATAAAATCCGTAACGAGATAGCCACGCCGGAAAGCATCTGTAAAAATTTCGCGCGTTTGTTCCCGCCAATGGCCGGCTAAACCCGGATCGATAGACTTCATCTCCTGATAATTGGGTGGAATTTCTACTAATGCAAATGTCCCCTCGGCAGGATAGATCTTTTCACTGGGTAGCAGAAGGTCGCGCGCGTCCAATTTAGTTGGATTTACTTTCTCCGCACCTGCACTGAGAAAATGTGCAAGGTCAAGTGGTTTGCGCTCTTTGGTCAAGCGGGTTTGGACCCGTTTAGATGTTATCCACCAATCTACGTGGAAACGATCGGACTGATCACCAACATTAATACCATCCCGCATCTCGCCATAGGCATTCTTAATATAAGTGCTGCATATCGCGCCGAGACGACGAATATTCAGCTGTGCGTTCACGCTCAGCAGTGGATCGTAGGTCCACGAGATCAATCGGATGCCCTGTTTGATGACGAGTTCGCGCTGAGCCAATTTTAAGGCGTAGCCGATGCCGCGGTTGCGGTAATCAGGATGGACCGCAAGCTCGTGTGAATAATGTTTTAGACGGGCCATTGCAACTCGTCCAGGACTCTGTGCATCGGTACCAATAAAACCCAGAACCAACCCGACAAGTTCTTCCCCATCAAACGCACCTGCCACAACTCCGCCGTTATGACTTATCGCCAGGGCAAGATGACCCGGGATTACATCCAGAGGACTCGCCTCCCAGACCAGTGACTGCAAATCTTCCGCTGCGTGCATTTCCTGTGTGGATTGCAATATACGAATTTGGATATTTCCATTCATGAAGACACTTCACCTACCACGTCGAAGTTGATTGCGTAAGAAAACCCAACCCCAATTCTGATTTCGAAGGTACTTCAGGCGATCTTCCATTCGCGAGGGAGCAAGCCCGAAAACACGCGGCAAAGTATTCAAATCCGTCGTTCGGCTGACCGCCAGATAATCTAACCAGTGGGTGTTGACGGGCGATCTTGGGAGCAAAGTCTGCAGGATCCTCGCACCAAATCGCAGGTAGGGAGGACGCGTTTTGACGATGATCCTTAGCATGGCGGCTTCGCGCATAATAATCTGTGTAGCCTCCTCCAACGTGAAATACTCCGGTCCACCTACACTGTAAATGTTCCCGATCGTCTCCTCAATATCCAGCGACCACAGCACGCAAGTTGCCATATCTTCCACCCAGAGAGGTTGCAGGGTCGCTTTTCCATCGCCAGGCAGAAAGAAGAAAAATGGTGAGGCTGCAATAATCTGTGCAAGTCCAGATGTGAATGTATCTCCCGCACCATAAAGAACGCTGCTGCGCAGGATGGTGTAATCAAGACCGCTCTTCTGGATCGCTTCCTCGACGCGTGCATTTGCCTGTAGCAGCGGATAGGCTGACGCTTGATCGGCTCCCAATTGGCTGACATAAACAATGCGTGTGACTCCTGCCTCGCGAGCCATCGCGACAAGCACCTCTGCCCCACGACCCTGCAGATCGCTTGGATCCCCTGGCTCGATGCCCAATCTCGCCCCTCCGAGGTGCAGGACCGTATCGATGCCAACCATAGCTGCCCGAACCCCACGCTCGTCCTGCAGCGAAGAGAGTGCAGCTTCGAAGCTCAAGCCGGCCGGCAGTGCGGGCGATTCCGATGCCGGTTCGAGCAGAATTCGCAGAGGGTATGAGTAATCTACAAGCTGGGTGAGTAAAGACCGGCCAAG
>JASFLN010000072.1:0-7076 GCA_050118075.1 Anaerolineales bacterium | reverse complement strand
GTGAAATCGAGCAGATCGACTACGAGGCAGACGGCATGGATGTCGTCGTCTACCGCACCGTAACTCGTTCCGGTGAAGTCCTGCACCAGGACACGATCAAAACACATTACCTTCCGTGGCGAGCAATCTATGAATTCGGACCCGGCACGGATATCCCCGATGACGTTGAGGTTGAAGATTCCTGATCTTCAGCTATTTGACTTCTCGAACATACTCCACTATGTTTTCAGATTAAATGCCGTCCTGCGCGGCTCCAGGAGATGAATATGATCAGCGAAGAATTGCTTGAAATCTTGCGATGCCCTGCCTGTGTACGCGAGAAAGAAGGCCTGCTCAAACTGCACGAAGAGACCTGGTTGATCTGCCAGGAACCCGATTGTGGACGCAAATACCCAATCAAGGACGACATCCCCGTGATGTTGATCGAAGAGGGGGATAAGTGGGTTGATGTTGAGGTCGCAGACCTGCCCGTCCCTCCACCTGAGGATTGATGCCTGCAGAATCTGAAGACCTTCAAACCCTACTGAAAGATTTGAGCTCAGGCGACGACCAGCGAGCCGAGGGGGCCGTCCACGCGCTTGCCAATCGGGGCGAAACCGTACTGCCCTGGTTGCGCGAAGAACTCGAATCGGAAAATCCGGATCGACGCTGGTGGGCTACTGCCGCATTGGCTCAGATTGATCACGAGCAGGCGCGCGAGGCGTTGAAAAAAAGTCTATCTGACCCTGATGCAAGCGTAAGACAGTGCGCTGCTTTCGGGTTGCGCCGACAGCCCCACCAGAGTGCTCTACCCGACCTGGTGACCGCGTTGGGAGCCTCCGACCGGTTGCTGGCCCGTTTGGCTGCAGATGCGCTCGTCGCGTTGGGGGAAAGCGCACTCGAATCCTTGACCAAAGCGCTTCGTTCCGATGATCCCGCAGTGCGTATTGAAGCAGCCCGCGCCCTCGCACAAATGGAAGATCCTGGCGCCATTCCGCCACTTTTTGCAGCGCTTGACGACCCCTCTCAATTGGTCGTGCATTGGGCTGAGCGCGGCCTCGAGAAGCTCGGCGTCGGGATGATGTTCTTTAAGCCCTGATCTTATAAGCTGCTGATCACCCAGCCAACCCAGATCGCGATCATCGCCAACCCCAGAAAGATCTTGACAATAAACGAAGCACCATAGCCAACCCCCATCCCAAAGGTCGCCCGCAGAGCACGATCGGGATCCCGGTGGATCCAGTACTCGATCACGAAGATGCCCAGCAGCATACCGACGATTAACCCTAACGGACCGCCCACAAAGAGCCCGATCACCCCGGTCACCAGGCCACCCAGGCTGCTCCAGACCGATGCACCCCCCTTCTTAGCACCCCATCCACTAACCCATGCATCAGCCAGAAGCCCAACCAGCGCAAGCACCGAAACACCCGCGAAAAGCCAGCCCCCGTATCGACCCCACCCAATCAGCAAGCCATAGAGCAATGCCGCTCCCCATATGAGGATCATGTCGGGAAGGAAGGGCAGGATGATCCCTGCCAACCCGACCACCATCATCAGACCAAGCAAGATGGTGATTAGAATATCGCTCATCGTTCGACCGGACCGATTATCTTATCGCCCCCCATATAGGGCACAAGCACTTCTGGAATGCGCACGGTCCCTTCGGGTTGCTGATAATTTTCGAGAATCGCAATCATTACTCTTGGTAAAGCTAGACCTGACCCATTGAGAGTGTGCACAAAATCAGGCTTGGCATCGGCGTCAGGTCGATAGCGGATATTCGCCCGACGTGCTTGAAAACTTTCTACGTTGCTGCACGAGCTCACTTCCAGCCACTCGGCACAGCCCGGCGCCCAAAGCTCGACGTCATACTTCTTCGCAGCTGTGAAGCCGAGATCCCCGGTCACCATTTGCACAACCCGGTGAGGGATTTCCAGCGCCCGGCAGATATCCTCGGCGTTATCGACCAGCTCTTCGAGTTCATTGTAGGAATTCTCCGGTGTTGTGAAGTGGTACATCTCGACCTTATCGAATTGATGTCCACGCTTGATGCCGCGCACGTCACGACCGGCCGAGAATTTTTCCCTGCGAAAGCATGGCGTGAAGGCGACATATTTCTTGGGCAGCTCTTCGGCATCCAGAATCTCATCTCTATGCAGATTGGTAAGCGGGATCTCTGCCGTACCGACCAACCACAAATCCTCTTCCGCGTCGTGGTAGATGTTGTCACGGAACTTAGGTAGCTGCCCGGCACCCCACATGCATTGCTCACGCACGATAGCTGGTGGGTACACTTCCATGTAGCCATGCTCACGCACATGGAAATCGAGCATCCATTGGATTAAAGCCCGCTGCAATCTCGAGCCCTGCCCGAAGAGCACATAGAACCGGCTTCCGGAGAGCTTTACCCCGCGTTCGAAATCGATAATCCCCAGATGCGGACCTAGATCCCAGTGCGCCAACGGAGTGAAACCAAAATCTTCAGTCGTTTTGGGTTCACCTTCCTGCCGGATGACCGGGTTATCGCCTTCATCCAGACTGATAGGTACGCTCTCATCGGGTAGATTGGGCACAAGGTACATCGCCGCTTCCAGCGCATCATCGACCTCGTGCAGCTCAGCTTCAAGCGATTTTATCCGCTCGTTGACCCCCCCCATGGCATCGATCAACCTCTGCCGTTCTTCTTCATCTTTCATTTGTCCGATTTTCTTCGAGGTCACATTGCGTTCATGCCTCAAGCCCTCGACATCCTGCAACAGGTCCCGACGTTTTTCGTCCAAAGCAAGAATCTCATCGATAGGCGCCTCCGCGCCGAGGCTTTGCATCGCTTTTTTGACGCCTTGCGGGTCTTCGCGGATCAATTGTAGATCGAGCATTACACACCTCCAATAAACAGATAACGCCCCCTCATCGCAGGACGAGGGGGCGCCCGTGGTGCCACCTGCTTTTGCCGCTTATCGCGGCCTTATCTCGCCGTAACGGGCGAACCCGGTCCCCTTACGATCTTGTGCAAGACCCCTGCGGGGACGATGGACTCTCATTCGAGTCGGTGGAGAGGATTGGCTTTGCAGCTATACCACCTTCCAGCAGATGGTGGCTCTCTGGAATAGCTATGCGCGGCTGCTGATCTCCACGCTCATCCATTGGATGCTCTGCATCCCTCAATTATGTTCCCGATTATAATGGCTCAAATCCAACCGTCAAGCTCCGTTTTACGATTGTGATATTCTCGCTATAAAAGGGACATCATAATCTAAAAACATAACCCCAGCGCCCACCAGGTGTTATTTCTCCTGAAGGTGATCTGCGAAAGGACTCATCCATGGACCTTTTTGAAAAGACTGAAACCTACGTCATTGCGCGCATGGCGCAGGCCGCCGGCATGTACCCCTACTTCCTGCCAATCGAGAACAGTGAAGGTACGGAAGCCGTTTTTGACGGCCGTCGCGTGCTCATGCTCGGTTCAAACAATTATCTTGGCCTGACGACGGATGCGCGTGTGCGTGATGCCGCGATCAAAGCAACCGAGACTTATGGCACCAGCTGCACAGGCTCTCGCTTACAAAATGGGACCCTTGAACTGCATCTCGAGCTCGAACGCCGGCTCGCCAGCTTTGTGGGCAAAGAAGCGGCTTTGATCTTCAGCACCGGCTATCAGGTGAACCTGGGGGTGATCTCCTGCCTCGTCAACCGCGGGGATTGGATCGTCACCGATAAAGAAGACCACGCCAGCATAATCGATGGTGCCATGCTCTCGCTTGGCGACTTGCGCCGCTTTGGCCATAACGATGTCCAACATCTCGACCGTGTGCTTGGTGGTCTCGATCAGGATCACGGCGCGCTGGTGGTTGTAGATGGTTTGTACAGCGTTGGCGGCGATCTGGCTCCGCTGCCCGAGATGATCGAGGTGTGTAAAAAATACGACGCTCGCTTGATGGTTGATGATGCCCACGGTCTGGGGGTAATGGCTCGCGGTCGCGGCACCTCTGCACATTTTGATGTGACCGATGAAGTCGACCTCATTATGGGCACCTTCAGCAAGTCGTTTGCGTCATTGGGTGGCTTTATCGCCGGCGACGATGATGTGATCCATTACATCCAGCATCATGCGAGGTCGCTGATCTTCAGCGCAGCGATGCCCGCTTCCAACGTCGCCGCAGCGCTGGCGGCACTCGACATCATGGAGAACGAACCGGAGCTGGTCGACCATCTGTGGGCTATGGCGGAACGGATGCGATCTGGGCTGCAAGAGCTGGGCTTCAACACCGGCGAAAGCGTATCCCCAATCATCCCGGTCATCATAGGCGACATGGATCCCGCACTCCATTTCTGGAAAGCACTTTTTGAAGCTGGCGTATACACGAATCTCTTCATCCCGCCGGGTGTCCCGGAGGGTCGCTGTCTGCTGAGAACCAGCTACATGGCTTCCCATACCGAGGAACAAATCGATCGTGCCCTCAACATCTTCGCTGAGGTCGGGCGGGAGCACGACCTGATTGAGTGATTTAGCACTCGTTACTGGGGCAACCGGTTTCCTGGGTTCCTGGATATGCCGCACACTGCTTGCTGAAGGCTACCGGGTGCGCGCGCTGCACCGCTCAACCTCTTCGCTACTGGCCATCGAAGACCTGCCTGTCGAGAGGATGATCGGTGATATTCTGCAACCCCAATCTCTTCCATCCGCCATGCAGGAGGTACGCTACGTATTCCACGCAGCCGCGCAGTCGGATTACTGGCGGAATCCAGACGGTGTCCTGCGCACATCCATTGAAGGCACCCGCAATATCTGCGAAGCCGCATTGGCTGCCGGGGTTGAGCGACTTGTGCTCACAAGTTCGATTTCAGCGATGGGGCTGCCAGATGGGGAGGAATTGCTCAACGAAACGCACATCTATAATCGCTCCGTTGATGATTTTCCGTATGGCTATGCTAAACGCCATGCAGAGCTTGTTGCATTGGAAGCGCATGCCCGCGGACTGGATCTGGTGATCACCAACCCCAGCATAGTGCTTGGTCCGGGTGACATCAATCAAATCAGCGGATCGCTGGTCATCGAAGCCGCCCACGGGCGCACCTTCTTATGGGTCGAGGGGGGGGTAAATTACATCCATGTCAAAGACGCTGCCGATGGCCATCTCCAGGCTTTACGCCACGGCTCACCGGGTGAACGCTATATCCTGGGCGGTCAGAACCTGACCTACCGGGAGGTTTTCACCGATTTGGCCAGGATCGTCAATCGACGCGCACCCTGGTTGAAACTTCCGCACAAACTTGTCCCTATCAGCGCATTCCTTCTGGATGCTCTGAATCAGATTGCGTCTATGCCGCTAAACGGAACCCAACTTCGCATGGCGGCAAGATATATTTACTGCGATACCACAAAAGCCCGGGAGGATCTCAACTTCACCACCCAATATTCGTTTCACCAGGCTGCCCAAGAGGCATACACGTGGTATCAAGATCATGGCTATATCTAAACCGAATGCACTAAACCAACATAAGCCATGCACAAAGAACACATAACCCCCTTCACCGTTCGGCATTATGAGTGTGACGCCTACGGCCATCTGAACAACGCGGTTTACCTTCAGTACATGCAGGAAGCCGCCATCAACGCCTCCCGAGCGCATGGTCTCGATCGGTCAGAATACGCGAAAATGGGGCGGGTTTGGCTCATCCGGGCGAGCGAGGTCGAATATCTGCTGGCTGCACACGCCGGCGACCGGATTGAAGTTCACACCTGGGTTGCCGGCTACCGCCGATTGAGCTCCCGTCGAGAGTATGAGTTCAGGAGATCCAATGATGGATCGGTCATCGCCAGGGGAAGTTCAGATTGGGTGTTCCTGGACTCCGAAACACTCCGCCCAACGGTGATCACAAGCGAGATCCGCGCCGCGCTGGGTGATAACTCGGACAAGGTCCAGACCAAGCAGCGCATCCACCTCGACGATGACATCAGTCCTCCTACAGGGGTATTTGAGATCGAGCGTGGTATCGAGTGGCGTGATATTGATGAAATGCAGCATCTTAACAACGCTGCATACCTTTCATACGCCGAAGATTGTGCCATGCGGCTCTCCGAGGCGTATGAATGGCCTTTTGAGCGTTGGGTGGAATCCGGAATCGCCTTCGTCGCCCGCAAGAACCGGATCGAGTACATTCAGCCAGCGTATCTACATGATCGTTTGATCATAAGAACCTGGCTTTACAATGTGCGTCACGCCACGGCCACCCGCCACTATGAATTCCTGCGTGTGACCGATGGGGAACCCATTGCACGGCTTCAGACTGAATGGGTGCTCCTGAACCTCAAGACGGGCCGGCCGACTCGCTTTCCAGCCGACTTTAGCGAGTTGCTGGCCGACAATATCGCCCCCTGAAGAGAAGAGCGCAATCGAATCACAAAGTACACAGTGCCATGCGACTTCTTGTTGGTTAATATGAATAATGCAAGCAGCGGCACGATAAATCGTGCCGCTGCACCTCAATCCATTGCCACACTTGATTCAAAACAGCGCAGGGGCGACCGGTCGGTCGCCCCTGGAAGTTATTAAACGTTCGATTGGACTACAGATCGAGGTTGGCCATTTGTTCGTAGAATTTCCAGCGCGTGATCACATCCTCACGCAGCGCCTCAATCAATTTCTCCGCTCGATCGGGGTCGGACGCTCGCAGCGAGCGGAAGCGATTCTGTTTGTAGGCGAACTCGGCAATGTCCTCGCTAGGTGCCTTCGAATCCATCTGCAGCGGATTCTTGCCCTGCTCAGCCAGGTCCGGGTTGAAGCGGAACAGCGGCCAGAAACCGCTCTGCTCCGCATCTTCATGCAGGTCCGTAGCCGTCGTCATATCGATACCATGTGCGATGCAGTGTGAGTAGGCGATGATAAGTGATGGGCCGTCATAGGCTTCAGCCTCTTGCATCGCCTTGACCAACTGCGTCATATTCGCCCCGTATGCAACCTGGGCGACATAGATGTTGCCGTAGGACATCGCAATCGAGCCCAGGTCTTTCTTCGGCATACCCTTGCCGGCTGCGGCAAACTTCGCAACCGCGCCGCGCGGCGTGGCCTTGGACGCCTGCCCGCCTGTGTTGG
>JASFLN010000071.1:0-7136 GCA_050118075.1 Anaerolineales bacterium | reverse complement strand
ACTTCGCATGACCCTTTACTAATCCCACACCCTGGTCCTCTTCCTCAAGGGAAGAGGCGATTCCTTGCTATCGACACAAAACTCTGCTCGCCACTTCCTTCAGGTGGGACAAGGATCTTCGTACGACCTCCTTATTCTCACCCCTCTCTTGATGTGAAGAGCAGATTGCTCAAGCGCCTATTGTTTTACCCCTCTCTCTTGAAGGGAGCGAAGGCATTTGAAGCATACCTATACTTTATTGCCCCTCTCCCTTTAGGGTTTGGGGAGAGTGTCATTGCCCCAAGAACAAATGCAATAACGGCGGTGCCAGGTAAATGATCAGCAACGCGGGTAAGAAGAAAAATACCAGCGGGAACACAATCAGGATCGGTAAACGCCGGCTGGCCTCCTCCGCACGCCGGCGCCGCCGGGCTCGCATGAGCACCTTCTGAACCTGCAGCGTGCGCGCTAGGGACGTACCTAATCGATCGGTCTGCTTGACAGCCGCCACGAACGCACCCAAATCCGTGGATGGTACGCGAGCCAACATCCTTTCCAACACTGAACTGCGCGTATGCCCGCGATCTAACTGACGCACAACATAGCGCAACTCCTCGCCTAGTAATCCCGGGAAGTTGCGTGCGGTGCGCCTTAACGCGATTTCAAAACCTAAACCTGCTTCGAGACCTAGCGCTAACCGATCGAGAAAATCAGGTAAAGCGAGGTCAATTTCTAAACGCCGGGATTCAATACGTCTGCGCATCCATATCTCAGGATATAGCAATCCACCGAGAACAAGCACAATAGAAAGAAATACTCCTAGCAAATCCCACTCTCGTGCAATCGTGAGCAGCAATCCGATAATGCTCAAGAGCCAGAACAGCAGCCACCGAAAAGCGACGTATTGTCTTTCTGTCCAAACCAAGCCCGCTTGCTGCATCCTACCTTCAGGCGATTGATCAGCCCAGGCTTGCTGAATCGATATGGGGACAGGAACGAGATCAAGGATCGGCGCAACCCTAACATATATTGATGGTTGGTCAGCAGCTTCCAACCCCACCGATCTCCGCAGTGAAGCCGCCCTGAACAGTGTGTACATTAAAATGGCCATGGATAAACCGGCAAATAATGAAACCATCAAGGGAAGTAAACTTGTCATCCTCAATACCTGATCTGCACGAGTCGCGAAATGATCGCCCAGCCGATCAACTGTAGAACAATCGCCACCACAACCATCACCTGACCGATGAGCGTGTCGAATAGCACATCTACATACCGAGGATTGAATGACAGCAAGAATCCTGCTGAGATAGGAACCAGTGCGGCGATGATGATGCCTGACAAGCGTCCTTGCGTCGTGACTGCACGCACCTCGCGCTCAAGCTCGAGACGCTCTCTCAGAAGATCAGCGACATCCTCAAGCATGCGCACCATATCGCCCCCAAACTGACGCTGCAGGACTAATCCATCAACAACCAGGGCCAGCGATTCATCCGGAAAAAGTTCTAGCATCCTTCCCAATGCGTCTTCTACCGAAAACCCCAGCGCGATCCGGCGCGAGAGCGTAGCAAATGCGCTCTGCGCGGGCTCTGGGAGATCCTCCTGCGCGTATTCGATCGCCTGTTGAAAAGAGAGGCCTGCCGCAAGTCCCGAGGCGACTGCGTCAAGTGCCTGCGGGAGCTGTTCACTGAAACGACGACGGCGCGTCTCTGCGCGCGCAGAGACCAATGAGCGCGGCAGCAGAGGGACGATAAGTGCCAGCGCCACGCCCAGAACTGGTCCACCGATTCTCAACCCGATCAAATAGCCCAGCAGTGCAGCAAGGAGCAATAGTAGCGCATAACGTGAAGCTCTTCCACCCAGTTCAGCGTCGATCCAATCCTCACGCAACGCCCTCCCAAGCGGAGTACGCCAAACCGGTCGAAGCACGATTTCAAACGGATCAGGAAGACGTGCCGCAATCGAAAGCCAGATGGGGGTCGGGGCGAGTTCCTCCAACCCCACTACCTCGGCGACCCGGTTCCGCCATGCGCGTCGCAGATACTCTGCCTCCAGCCATAAAACACCTGCGAGCGCAATAAGCGTGATCGCGATGAACACAACAGATGATGTGTAGAGCGCGGGGTGATTTTCAGCGAACAGCGCGAGCCGCATCCGGAAGGCCCAACCCATCACGGTCACAAGTGTGATTACCCCAGCACTGATAAGCAAGGCTAAGGGACTCACGCGGCGTCTATTCTTCATCGTATGGGCTACCATGGTCTGATTAACTACATGTCCCGCTGAGCTTTTTTGGAGCGATAATGTCGCCCCTTATCCACATCAAATAGAAAGACCGGTTGGAGCTTCAACGCATCCCCCGATGAGCGCTCCAGCGCCGCGATGGCGGTCACGACACGGCTTCCATCCGGCAAACGGTCCTGCTGCACGATAATCTCGACTGCTCCGGAGATCATGCGTCGGATGGCAGTAACAGGCATATCGAATCCAGCCATAAGGACCATCGATTCCAACCGGATCAGCGCGTCTGGTGGCGAGTTGGCATGCAGCGTCGTCATCGAGCCTCGATGCCCTGTGTTCATCGCCTGCAACATGTCAAACGCCTCACCCCCGCGCACCTCGCCGACGATGATCCTGTCCGGGCGCATACGCAGCGCATTGCGCACGAGCGTACGGATCGTGATCTCACCACGCCCCTCGATGTTAGGCGGTCGAGCCTCCATAGAGACCAGATCTTCATGATCCAGCTGCAGCTCGGCCGCGTCCTCGATGGTGATCAACCGTTCCATCGCAGGGATGCAGTAACCCAGCGCGTTTAGCGTGGATGTTTTCCCCGAACCGGTCCCGCCAGAGACTAGAATGCTCGCCCGGTCTTTCACGCTTTGATCTAAGTAGTCAGCCATTCCCTGTGAAATCGTGCCGAGATCTATCAGCCGCTGCAGTGTAAACGGTTCTCTGGAAAACTTGCGGATGGTCAGCGCTGGCCCGCCGATCGCCAGTGGGGGTATGACCGCATTGACGCGCGAGCCATCCGGAAGGCGCGCGTCCACAAGAGGGCTGCTCTCGTCAATCCGGCGGCCGATTGGCGCCACAATGCGATCGATGACATGCCGCAGATGAGCCTCGTCACGGAATCGAACATCGACCTCTTCTATCTTGCCTTGACGTTCAATGAAAATGCTCTGGGGGTCATTAACCATGATTTCAGTGATCGATGTATCCTCAAGCAGCGGCTCGAGTGGTCCTAAACCGATGATGCGGTCAACGACCGCGCGTACTATCGCCTCGCTTTGCTCGGCAGTAAGGATTTCCTTCTTCTCACTAAGGATTGCCGCTGCTCTTCTGGTCAACTCGCGCCGTTCAAGAAACTGGCGCCCATCGGCCAAAGCCATCTCGTTTTCCAGCTGCTCTGAGAGCTGCAGGTGGATCCTATCTTCTAACGCTGCGTGTTGGGATGCACCGGACGGACGCTCGCGTTCGTTCATCGGATACCCCTATCCTGATCCATTCGCTGCACTGACTTGTCCTGAACCTGGGCACTCTGCTGCAGACGAGTTGTCAATCCGCGGATCGCCCGCCCAAACATACTTGATGCATCCTGAACACACGCACGGCCGAAGTGAATCTGATATCCGATCGCACGCGGATCGGGCGGCAAGGCGGCAACTAAAGGTAGATCGAGTGATTCAGCGATCTGGGCTGCCGTGGAGGGATGCTGGCGGTTAATCTGGTTGATCACCAATCCCACTCGATCCTTGGATTCCAGCTCAACTTCAGCAGCAAATCGCTCCGCACACCGCAGCGCAGGCGGATCCGCAGTTGTGATTAAAAGGGTCACATCGGAAATCGAGAGCATTGACCGGTTCAACGGTGTAAGCCCGGTTGGCAAATCGACGATAACGAAATCAAAGAAATTCGTCAGGGCTTGTATTAACCGTTTCAATTCATCCGGTTGAACCACTCGCCTCCACCTATCAGGGCCATATAAAAGCTTCAAACCACTTGCATGAACGCTTGTGGCTAGCTCAATATGTTTTAACTGCAGTTCATCCAGGACCGGCAGCAATTCAGCCCACGATTTGTCCGGGCTCACACCAAGCAGCAGATCATCCACACCCGTTCCTGAGTGGAGATCGACCAATAGCGCAGGCCCTGAATGAGCCATTGCGCTTGCGATATTGGTCGCCACCAGCGAGGTTCCCACACCCCCTTTAGAACCGATCGAGGTAATGAGGGCCATCGGTCAATTCGCTTCCGGTTTGAGCAGAGCCAATAATGAGAAGCCGTTAGTTCTGGCATACAGGACTGCGGTGGCTTGATCCAGATCGACCGCAAGCGTAAGCCGTTCCGGCGAGGACGACGTGCCTACAAATTCAAGTACTTCTACGTTGCTGACGATGATGCCCACTTCCTCCACCGGCTGCCCGGCCTGGTAAGCCATCAAGTCGAGACGGTCCCCGCGGATGAGCGGTGGTACCGGGCTGACCAACCAACCTGCAGGGAAGACCATCGCCCAGCGCCCATCCGGGAGGCGGGCGGATAAACCCGAACCAGCTTCACCGACAAAGTCGCTCCGCAGCAGGATCTCATTCGCCCGCATTGGTCGTGCCAGCACCCGCCCAATCGCCTGCCCGGAATCGTTTAGTGAGCCTTCCGGGATGACGTCTGCCGGGACCGATCTGAGAATGACCAGATCGTCAGTGAGCTCGCTGCCAGCTTCTAGATCATCCGTCAACACCACCACCTGCTCGGTCGGCAGCGCTTCTCGCTGAAGACGATCAAGGTAAAAAAACGCCAGCAGCGCCGCCACCAGACCGAAGACGAGTGCAGCCAGGATGTAAAAAGGTATACGCCTGCGGAACCCGCCGGCCCAGTTGGGCGTAGTCTCGGGTGGTGCTGTGTTTTTCTGCTCCATGGCACTCCTCGTCATAAAAGCTAAAAGTTACGACCTTGCTGACGCATGCTATAGGCACGCACCGATTAAACGATAAAAGCGATCGCGTCAGGTGGCATCCCAACTCGTGATCCGACCGCTTCTGGAACAGCCCCCTGCATTTAGGTTTGGATGGTTCAAATCTAGCACGAGACGATCACACGAGTCAACAATTATTGCAGGCCGTGGCTGTAGTGACAGTGCAACACCTTCTCCAAAGGCTGCACCAGAGTTAAGCAATACGGCTTCCCCAGATCCTTCGCCGAGTCAACGCCAACGCTTCACATCAATACCCCAACACAGAGAATATCACCTTGATCAGGGAACTTGTGAGAGTAATTGCAGAAATTGTGGATGCTATCATTGATCCTTCTCGGTAATCTTGGGGTGACCAACCCTTGCGACATCATAGCGCTCCTAGGCAGTTACGCTGCATGGTTCGTTGCCCAAAAACATCGAGAAGATTGCAGGAACAACAATCAAATAGCATTCAGATCCGAATTCGAAACGCATATACAGAAATTTAATATGAAACGCTCGATTTCTTTTAATTAAACGAGCCCTATTCTTATGCCTTCCAAATCCCTCATTCAATAAAATCTCAATTTGATCCCCTCTCCCCTACAATGTATGATTGATCCAATAAGCTTGATCTGAGCGATCATCTTTTCGATCCTCAGCAGGCTCATCCCAATCACCTCCTCAAAGGAGCTCATCATGGACTTCGGCGGCATTCTCACCAGAGCCTGGGAAATCACCTGGAAGCACAAAGGGCTGTGGGTGCTCGGCATCCTGGCCGGCTGTGCCAGTGGCGGAGGCGGTGGGGGCGGTCGCGGCGGCAGCAGCATGAACTATTCATTCACCAGTGATGAGTTTCCAGAACTGCAGCGAACATTTGAAGCCCTCCCTGAAGGAACCTGGATCGCGATCGCGTTAGGATTGATCTGCCTGGGCCTTTTCCTGGTGCTCTTGTTTTGGGCGCTTGGCGCATTGGGACAATCCGGTTTGATCGCCAGCTTTAAAACTGCCGAGGAAGGGGGAGATGTCACGCTCTCAAGCGCGTTTCAGGGGGGTGCTCAGTTCTTCTGGAAGATACTCATCATCCAGGTGATTGTTGGGGTGGCTACATTGATCCTGATAGGCGGGCTGCTGCTCTTCGGGATCGGAGGCACAGTGCTGACCTTCGGTTTGGGTTTACTTTGTCTTTTACCCCTCATCTGTCTGCTCATACCGCTTGCGATTGTGATCGGTGTATACACTACTTTTACGAAAGTCGCTTTGATCGTTGAAGACCTGGACATCTTTACCGCGTTCAGCCGGGCCTGGGAGGTTATCCGCGCCAATGTCGGTGATGTCCTCGTGATGTCACTTATGTTGCTGATCGGTGGTGGAGTGATCAGTTTTCTGATCGCGTTACCATTCATCCTGGTAGCGCTGCCGGTTATCCTTGGACTAATCCTGGATACCAATATCAGCATGACGTTCGGTATAGTCGGCGGAATCGTATGCACGGTTGCTTACCTGCCAATCCTGATTGTTCTGAACGGTATCCTGCAGACCTTCCTGCACGGCTCCTGGACACTCACCTACCTACGCTTGACCACAAATCAGGAGGCAGAGAAAGAAAAGAAATAAGAATTGACTGTACAGCTTGATGCCGGGACAACCGATCAATAATGGCTGCAACCGACTGCTCGTACGAAACTTGCACCGTACAGAGACAGTTCACACCGAAAAATATGCTTACCGGGTAATACAGTACTTTCGCCCGGTTGCTAGCGACATACCATTGTGTTAGATTGAGGGCGCTTACAATAAGCGACTGAGGTTCAAGATGGCTTCAACTCCTCGAGCCAATATAGCTGACGATGTTATCCAGGGTCTAGATTGCGCGATCTGCGGTAAGGATGCGCTGCGCGTTGTGCACGTCGAGCGCTTGCCCGATTATGTCGAATGTGCTGAATGCAAATCGGCATTTATCATGGAAGATCAGGGTGAGCGTGTGCTCTACGGTCAGATTGCGGAGGGCTATCCGCAAACCTCCCAATTTGCACACAAGCAGTGGGCATGGATAGAAGCGGTCGAGACACGCGCACGTGAAGAGCGGCCCACTCCGGAAGAACCAACAGCCCCTGAACCGGACAACCTACAAAAAGAAGAGCCTCAAGCAAGCTCTATACAAGAACCAGAACCGCTCGAACCTGAGGGACGGGATACAGTTCCA
>JASFLN010000070.1:0-7184 GCA_050118075.1 Anaerolineales bacterium | reverse complement strand
GCCCTCCGAGGTGAGTATAGCATAGCGCCGCACCAGCGCTTGGGGGCTTAAAGTTGGTCGGGTAATACGTCCAGGACTACTCGCAGCAGATCGAAGGCGCTATAATTTGACCGAATATCATGCCGAAACAGAACCCAGCTGTAAAAGCCATTGTTGTGGGTTTGATTGCGCTTATCCTCACGTTAGGAGGAGCGCAGTTACTGCTTTCCCCGGTTTATGCGGGTCCTGACAACCGACCGCTTGCGCAACCCACACCGTTTCTCACACCTACACCACGCGCCGATGGACGTATCGTTTATGTTGTGCAGGAAGAAGATACGCTCTGGCGTATCGCAGCTATCGCCGGATTGTCGCTTGAAGAATTGATGGCTCTCAATGGGATACAACCTGGAGACTTTCTTACACCGGGCACAGAGCTCTTTCTTGGATCGGCAAGTCCAACGAGCGGGGAAGGTGAATCTGGGGGCGTTCAAAGTGGGCCGACTGAGATTCCCATGACCCCCACACCGGTAGTAGGTACAGGCGATATTTGTGTGCTGCTCTTTGAAGATTTGAATGGGAATGGAACCCTTGACGAGGGTGAGCCTGCTCTGCCGGGAGGGCAGGTCAGTGTCGTCGCACTAACCGGTGATTTGGTTGGAGACTATACGACCGAGGCTTTGGATCTTGAAATTAACCCGGATGGTTATTGTTTTGAAGAGCTCAGTAACGGCGATTACAACGTCAGCGCCGCAGTGCCGCCAAACTACAATCCCACGACCGGATTGAATGTCCCGGTTTCGCTCAATCCCGGAGAGATCCAATATTTGCAGTTCGGTGCCCAGCCAGGCTCTGCGCTTGGTGGAGCGAACGGCGAGCCCGGGGGCGGACGTTCGGCGTTGCTGGGCGTGATCGGTTTGGCGCTCCTGGCTGCAGCAGGTGGCTTAGCCTACTATGCCTCACGCATGTCTCGCCGCAAGCCTTCGTCATTCCGCTGATCTTCTTTGCGACCCAAATGGAATTTGATTGCAACCTATGATTCAAAGATCCAATGAGATATGTTCCGGTGTTGGCTGACGATATCAGGGTTGGTATGATGGGGCTTGACCGATGAGGGGATCGGGGTCGCAGCCTGGTTTATTGGGAGCACTCGATGTTTAAAGGTAGAAGGGGTTCCTTGAAAAGAGCCCTTGAACAAGCTGGTGACGAAGAACTGCGTGAACTGGAGGAGGAAGTCAGTTTACGCCAGGAGCGTGTGGCTCAGCTGGAATTTGAGCTCGCCGATACGCATGCTGACCTCTCACGGTTTGAAAGCACATACGAAACCAAACTCGGGCCATTGGAAGACCGGATTGAAGAGCTCAAGGCAGACCTGGAGCAAGCGCGCATTCGCTCAGCTCGTCGAGCACAGTGGGGAGATCGACTGGACGAGGAAGAGCAGCCGGTGGATGTGCTTGAGCAATTCCGTCGCACCTGGACGCCACGTGAAAAGCCGCCTGAACCTCCACCTGTTCCGGAAGTCGACGAGGCCTCCAAAGAAGAGATGAAGACGATCTTTCGGGCGCTTGCCAAGCGCTTTCATCCCGATCTTGTGACCGACACAAAGATTAAATTGTGGCGGCAGGAGATTATGGCGCAGATCAATGAGGCTTATGCGGCTCAGGATATGTCCGCGCTGCGAAAATTCATGGAGCGGCCAGATCGACCGGAAGAGAAGGTTGAGAAAACGCGCGAGCAGCGCATCGCTGAATTGTATAAGGAAGCCCGGCGTCTGGATCAGGTCATCCGAGATCTCGAACGCACATTGAAAGAATTGATCAATTCACATACGGTGAGATTGATGTTGGAAGTGAGCATTGCCGCTCAACAGGGCCGTGATCTGCTGCAAGAGATGGCCGATGTGATGAGGTCGGACATCGCCCAAATGGAGGCGGAGCTCGCGTCGCTCGGTTAACTCCCGGATGTTTTCATACGGGGGCGACCGACCGGTCGCCCCTTTCTCGTTAAAAAATACTGGGGCGGGGTTGCCCCGCCCCTATACAAAAATTGTTTCCAGCCGGACTCGCTCAAGCAGTCAGCATTTGCCTCAACACGGTGTGCAAGATACCCCCGTTGCGGTAGTAATCGATTTCAATGGGTGTATCCAGGCGGGTGATGACATTAAATTCAATCTTGTCGCCTTCGACCTTCTCCGCGCGGACTTTGAGTTCTTGGCCTGTACTCAGGTTGTCATCCAATCCTACGATGCTGTAGGTTTCCTCGCCCGTGAGGCTCAGCGAGACGGCGTTTTCACCTTCTTTGAACTGCAGAGGAAGCACACCCATGCCGATCAGGTTCGAGCGGTGTATGCGTTCGTATGACTCCGCGATGACCGCCTTGACACCTAAAAGCAAAGTGCCTTTAGCAGCCCAATCGCGCGAGGAGCCTGATCCATACTGCTTGCCTGCAATCACGATAAGCGGGATTCCGGCTTCCTGGTACTCAATTGCCGCGTCGTAAATGCTCATCCGCTTGTCATCCGGAAGGTAACGGGTGACACCTCCCTCGATATCAGGTACGAGCAGGTTCTTCAAACGGATATTGCCAAATGTACCCCGCGTCATGACGCGATCGTTGCCGCGACGTGACCCGAAAGAGTTGAACTCCCTGGGTTGGACATCGTGGGCCATCAGGTACTCGCCGGCAGGACTCTCGACGGGTATCGCTCCGGCAGGAGAGATGTGATCGGTCGTGACGGAGTCACCAAGCAGCGCCAGAACACGCGCCCCGTGGATCTCCTCGATCGCCGGGAGCTCGGCGGTAAGATCTAGGAAGAAGGGCGGCTCTTGAATATAGGTTGAGGATGAATCCCATTCGTACAATTCGCCACCGCTGATGGGTATCTTGTTCCAGGTCTCATTGCCGGTGAATACATCACTATAGCGTTTCTGGAACATCTTTGGAGAGATGCTCTTCTCAATTGTCTGGCGGATCTGCTTGTTCGTCGGCCAGATGTCGCGCAGATAAACCGGGTTTCCCTCAGGGTCGGTGCCTAGTGGGTCTTTAAGTAGATCGATATCAACTGTCCCAGCCAGCGCGTAGGCTACGACCAGCGGCGGAGATGCTAAATAGTTGGCCTGGACATGGGGGTTGATGCGGCCTTCAAAGTTGCGGTTGCCCGAGAGCACAGCTGCCGAGACCAGATCGACTTCGTTGATCGCCTTGACGACCTCGCCTGGCAATGGCCCGCTGTTTCCGATACAGGTCGTGCAGCCGTAGCCGACGATGTTGAAGCCCAATTGAGCAAGCGGCTCTAGTAAACCAGAATCGGCCAGATATTCCGACACAACCTGGGACCCAGGAGCCAGGCTGGTCTTTACGAAAGGCTTGACCGTCAACCCTTTTTCGACCGCTTTCTTGGCGACCAATCCAGCACCAATCATAACGCTCGGATTAGAGGTGTTCGTGCATGAAGTGATCGCAGCGATCACCAATGCCCCGTGGCTGATCGAATCGGTGCTGCCATTCGAGCGAACCTGCGTTTGTTTATTGACTTCCACTTCCGTCTTTCCGAACCCACCTTCCAGCTTAGGAAGTGTCATCGCTTTGTGGAATTTGGTTCTCATTTCTGAAAGTGGAATGCGATTATGTGGCAGGCGTGGACCCGCCAGACTCGTTTCCACTGAACTCATGTCCAGCTCGAGTAAGTCGGTGTACGCGGGGTCTTCCGAGCCAGAGGAACGGAAGATGCCTTGCTCTTTAGTGTAACGTTCGACGCGGTCCACAATTTCTTCCCGGCCAGTGAGTTTGAGATAGTCCAGAGTGACGTCATCCACCGGGAAGAAGCCCATCGTCGCCCCGTATTCGGGTGACATATTCGCGATGGTTGCCCGATCCGGTAATGACATGTGATCGAGGCCGGGACCGAAAAACTCCACGAATTTACCCACAACACCACGCGCCCTCAACATTTGCGTGACGGTTAAGACGAGATCGGTCGCGGTGACCCCTTCGGCTAGCTGACCGGAAAGCCGGAAGCCAATGACATCTGGAGCCAGCATCACCAGGGGTTGACCGAGAATGGCGGCTTCGGCTTCAATTCCTCCGACACCCCATCCCAAGACACCAAGACCGTTAATCATTGTGGTGTGAGAATCAGTCCCGACCAGCGTGTCCGGTAAAGCCAGCGTCTCACCGTTGACCTCTCTGGTGAGCACGACCTCCGCCAAATATTCCAGGTTCACCTGGTGGACGATACCTGTCGCAGGCGGTACAACACGGAATTGTTCAAAGGCGTCCTGTCCCCAGCGTAGGAATTCGTAGCGCTCACGGTTGCGCTGGAACTCGATTTCTGCGTTGCGCTGCAGCGCTTCTGGCGTGGCGAAAAAATCAACCTGAACGGAGTGATCGATGATGAGGTCAACCGGGACTTGAGGGTTGATCCTGGCGGGATCTCCGCCCAGGCGTGCCAGTGCAGAACGCATGGCTGCCAGGTCGACAACCGCCGGCACACCGGTGAAATCCTGCATGATCACGCGGGCTGGTTGAAAAGGCACGTCTGGGCGGTTGTCAGTCTGCGGCTGCCAGGCGGCGAGATTTTCCACATCCTCGGAACGAATTTCACGATCATTAACCTGGCGGAGTACGGATTCGAGGAGCACGCGAATCGAATAGGGTAACCTGGACAGTGTGGTCAACCCGGCTTCTTCCAGAGCTTCCAGCCGGAAGATCGTGAATTCACCCTGATTGGTTTTTAGTGTTGCTTTGGCGTTGAAAGGGTCATGCATTGAGCTAACTCCATTTCTAGAGTCGACAATCTATGTGCTGATCATACGAGAGTATAATCGAAGCAAGCCCGATTTTGCTTGCGCCTCATTTCGCAATACATGAATACCTTCAGCGGCCTGTAGTGAAAGCCGGACGAATTTCCCAATAGATTCAATGATTCCAGAGTGTAAACTGGGTTCGAGCGGCCCAAATTGTGCACCTTCTTGCCTAACGTCTACGCTTTCCAGGTCAAGCGCTTGGGCGTCGACGTTAAATAGGCCCAATTCATGCCATGTTACGAAGATTGATTTGAAACCTTATCACGTAGCCCTGACGGAGATCAAGATTTAAATTATGCAAGCGGAACAAACGACTTCATCCCAAATCAACCGCAGCGCCGCATGGGAATTGCGGCAATTGAACAGGTTGACGCAGGAGATCCTTTATGCTCCTGACATAGCGAGTCTCCTGAAGGTTGCCACGCTTCAACTGGTGAGCTATTCGGAAGCGTTCGGCGCCTATGCTTGTGTATGGGAAGAGGATCGACGTGAGGCAAGGCTTGTCTTTGAAACCAACCAGCCACCTAGGCTATTTCTTCATTGGGAATCAAAAAACCTCGAAGGGAATTTGAGTAAGATCGCATTGCAGCATGGTGAGCCGTTGACCGTCGATGTGTTCGAATACGATCCGGATTTAGCGATTGTCGATCAATCTGGGGTACAAATTGAAGGGGCGATCGCGATTCCACTTTCTGTAGGTGAGAAATGGCTGGGTTGTATCGTACTGGCAAAGCATGAAGCGGCTGTTTTTTCGGATCTCGAAAAGCTTTTCTACGATCAAGTCGTCAGCCTGGTATCTCTGGCGGTGTCAAAGCTGCAGGCGTTGGAGGGTGAACGCCGGCGCAGCTCGGAATTAGAAGGACTTCACAAGGCAAGCCTTGGCTTAACCTCCAATCTTGACCTGGAAACGGTGCTTGATTCGATCCTCCAAAGCACATTAGAACTGGTCTCGGCGGATGATGCTCACATATTTCTTTATGAGCATGACGAATTAATTTTTGGTGCCGCCCGTCGGGTGGACGGCCGCACAATCGGGCCCTACTCGAAACCGCGAAAAAATGGCCTCACATACTCGGTTGCCCGCAGCGGTGAGGCGATCGTGATTCCCAATGTTGACGAGCATCGACTCTACGCAGATTGGCAGTGGGGTGGATCCATCGCTGGTCTGCCGCTAAAAATTGGAGACCGTGTGGTCGGCGTGATGAACATCGCGTTGATGAAGCCACATGATTTTGACCTGACGGAGCTGCGTGGATTGCAGTTGCTGGCTGACCAGGCTGCGATCATGATCCAGAATGCCCGCTTGTTCGAACGGGTTGTCAAAGAGCGCCGCAATGTCAATCTGGTGTATGAAGTCGCGCAGGAACTGACGGATTCGTTGAATCAGGATGAGATCCTGGAGCGTGCGCTTGCATCCACTGTGCGGCATCTTAACGCGCACTCGGGTGAAATATTCCTGCTTGAAGAAGGTTCGCATAGGCTGCGTTTACGGGCATCATCCCGTCGTGACGGACTTAAATTGCTTGAGATGGAAAAGCCCGTCAAGTTAACCCTTGGCCATGGTTTGATGGGATGGGTTGCCGAAAATCGTCAATCCACACTTGTACCTGATGTACGTCAGGATAAGCGCTGGGTGATCTTTGAGGGCATTGACGAAGCAGTGAGTACCGCGGTGGCGACTCCGCTGATATCCAGTGGCACGCTGATTGGCGTGATGGGCGTGTTCCAGACGGAAGTGGGTGAGTTCAATGAGGATCACCTGCATCTGTTGGAAGCCATCGCCAGGCAGCTCAGTCTCGCAATATCGAATGCCAGGCGCTATGAAGCGCTCGAGCGTCGGGTCGCGGAGCTTTCGGTGGTGCGGGAAGTCGTTGAGGTCGTGAATCAACGTCTTGAGATGACAAGCTTACTCGAAGAAGTCGTTCATCAGGTGGGTGAGGTGCTGGGCTACCCGGTTGTGGAGGTCTATCTTGTAGATGGTTCTGAGCTCTTGCTTGGCGCCGCATACGGCGGTCCCATGGATATGGAAACCCGATACCAGATGACGGATGGAATGCTGGGGCGTGTCGCTCAGTCAGGTGAGCCGGTCTTCTTGCCGGATGTAGGAAAAGAGCCTGACTATGTGGAAGGTTGGCCCCAGTCACGTTCTGAGATCGCGGTCCCGCTGCGTAAAGAGGATATGGTTATCGGCGTGCTGAACGTCGAATCACCATTGGAGTACGGTTTGACCGACGAGGATGTCCGCTTGCTGACCGTGCTTGCAGATCAGATCTCGATCGCGCTAGAAAACGCAGCACTTTACGATCGACTGCGTGAACATGCGGACGCTTTAGAGATGATGGTCGCCGAGCGGACAGCGGAGTTAGCTGAAGCTTTGGATAAAGCCCAGGCGGCGGATCA
>JASFLN010000069.1:0-7245 GCA_050118075.1 Anaerolineales bacterium | reverse complement strand
CCGATTGATTTCGCTCGCACGATCGATGGCGCGCATTGATACTGTCTCATCGCTGGCTGAAGTGGCCGCGCTAAAAGGCTATGTGCGACCGGAATTGTTCGATGACATGCGTCTCGAAATCATGGATAGCAGGCACCCGGTTGTCGAAGAGCAGTTGATCGGACGTCGCTTCATCCCCAATGATGTCGTTTTGGAGGAAGGGGAGCGCATTCGCATAATCACTGGCCCGAACATGAGCGGCAAATCGACCTATCTTCGACAGGTGGCTTTGATCATCTTGATGGCACAAATGGGAAGTTTTGTGCCCGCACAGAACGCGAAAATCGGGTTGGTCGATCGCATCTTCACACGTATAGGGGCGCAGGATGAAATATTTGCCGGCCAGTCAACGTTCATGGTTGAGATGGTGGAGACCGCCAACATATTGCACAATGCCAGCCCACGCAGCCTGCTCATCCTCGATGAGATCGGGCGTGGAACGAGTACCTATGATGGCGTCTCTATCGCTTGGGCGGTTGTGGAGTACATACATAATCACCCAAAGCTGAGGTCAAGGACGTTCTTCGCAACCCACTATCATGAACTGACCAGTCTTTCCGGTTTATTGCCTGGTGTTCGTAACTACAATGTTGCAGTTTCAGAAGAGGGTGGGGAGGTAGTCTTTCTGCATAAGATAGCGCCCGGCGGAGCGGACAAATCATATGGCATCCATGTTGCCGAGCTTGCCGGCCTACCGCGTCCGGTGATTAATCGAGCCCAGGAAATCCTTGCTCAATTTGAGACTGAGACTGAAGTAACAATCGATGTTCGCTCTCGCGGTTCAAGACAACTACGGCTCTTCCCAGATAGCGATCCGTTAATAGAAGAAATTATGAAGTTGGACCTGGACGCGCTGTCACCTCTTGAGGCGCTCAATCACCTCTATGAGTGGCAACAGCGTTTTTCAAATACCGAAGACAATGCGGGAGACGCGGAATAGAGCCGTATCTACTCGCAGTGAGATTGAACGTAATCTGGATATTCTAATGTGACCGCCTCCGCTTCACTTACGTCCAATTCTTTGAGGATTTCAGAGATAAGTTCCGCCTTCTGTTCCGCATCTTTACGGGACCAGGTTCGGCTCTTGATTTCAAGGAAATATCCATCAATGTCCGGTTCTTGGATATCATCGATATTGATAAAGAATTCCAATCCCTCATAGCGAACCAGCCAGCGCAAGCGGTCTTTCTGGATTGTTATCTCAGAACAGGGCTTGAAATATTCTCGATAGAAGCGCGGTGTGTGGCGAGCAGGCGCAATAAAGCGTGATCGTGAAAGCAAGACAGAATTCGGGTATTCCCGTTCGGCCGCCGGGCCGGTCAACGTAAGGCGTGCACGTACGTTGTAAACCTCACCTGACGGGTTCACAAATTCATCTTCGCGGTATCGCAAACGAACCTCTTCAGGTTCCAGGAACGAAAAATACGTGTCGAATTCTTGGTAGTGAGCTGTGCGAATGATCTCGAAAAGTCCTTCTTCAAGTTTCGCCTTTGCCGCTGCAGCATCGTCTAGGCGGACCTTGATCTGGACCTCGTAGCTCTGTTCCTGTTCTGCACCACCTATCGCGATGAGCTTCGAGAGGACCGAACCTTCGCGTTCCAATAAGAAGGCATCGATTTGTCGGGCGTAGTCCTCTGCTTGCTCGTAAAGACCCTGTTCCTCAAGCGTGAGCAAATTACGATCACGCATAAGCCAGTGACCATTGACCATGACATCGCTCACATCTGTGGCTTTCGTGGCGTACACGAGCCGGGAGTAGATTGCGTCCGGATCACGGTCAAAGTGTGGAATATTATGAGTCGTTTGCATGTCAACGACGATCAGATCGGCTTTCTTACCGATCTCCAATGAGCCTGTCAGATGATCGATATGCAGAGCTTTCGCACCCATGATTGTGGCCATCTCGAAGGTCTTGCGTGCTGGCAATGCCGTCGGATCATTGGTTACTGCCTTGGCGATGAATGAAGCCAGGCGCATCTCTTCGAACATATCAAGGTCGTTATTCGAAGCAGGTCCATCGGTTCCGATTCCTATGTTCAATCCCGTTTCGAGCATGTCTGTGACCGGTGCAAAACCTGAAGCTAATTTCAGGTTGCTTGAAGGATTGTGGGCGACACCTGCGTGAGCATGCTCAAGGGTGTGGATCTCGCCTTCATCGATATGGACACAATGAGCTGCGATGACCTTAGCATCGAGGACGCCAAGCTTCTTGACCCAAGGCACAACTGGCATGTCGTAATTTTCACGCCACTCTATGACCTCATTTTCCGTCTCTGAAATATGGATGTGGAGGGGGATATCATGTTCCACAGCCAGTTCCGCGCATGCGCTAAGAATTTCCTGCGTGGTGGTATACGCAGCGTGGGGCGCGACGGATGGAATGATCAGTTCATGACCTTTCCATTTCTTGATGAAATTTCTGGCTGCAGCTAATGAATCTTCAAATGAGTCCGCGTCCGGCGCAGGGAATTTAAGTACCGTTTGACCGCAGACACCGCGCAGACCCGCCACAGCCGTTGCCTCGGCAACTGTGTCTTCAAAGTAATACATATCCGCAAAACTCGTGACACCACCGCGGATCATTTCGGCACAGGAAATCAATGTGCCGAGACGACAGAATTCAGGAGAGACAAACTCCCGTTCTACCGGCATCATGTAACCCAGAAGCCATACATCCAGGCGCATGTCATCGGCAAGACCACGAAGAAGGCTCATGGGAACATGCGTGTGCGCATTGACCAATCCCGGTACGATAATCACTTCACCAAAATCAAGGATTTCATCAGCTTGATATTCACTGGTGAGCTTATCCTTTTTGTCGATGGCGACGATAGAATCTTGCTTTATCGCCAGTGCGCCATCACGTAACACTCGAAAATCTGCATCCATTGTGACGACATGACCGGCGATAAGGATTTGATCAACATTCTTCATAGAGACCTCTTCTACGGATAAAGTTGGCGAATTATAGCAGGCAATGAGAAGTTATACAGTGCCCTGTTTACGGCGTTATAATTTCAACGGGAGGGAAAAATGCGCGCTGTAGATGTCATCACAAAGAAACGCGATGGAGAAGCCCTTTCAAAGGATGAAATTCACTTTTTCATCGAGGGTTTCACCGAAGGGGATATACCCGATTACCAGGTCGCTGCCTGGGCTATGGCTGTTCTGCTTAAAGGCATGGATGCTCGTGAGACATCTGATCTCACGCTTGCGCTGGCCCGGTCAGGCGAGCAATTAGATTTATCAGACGTGGTAAAAATCGCGCTCGACAAGCACTCAACTGGTGGAGTGGGAGACAAAACAACCCTGGTCGTTGGTCCAATTGTTTCAGCATGCGGAATTCCAGTCGGAAAAATGTCCGGCCGCGGATTAGGCTTTACAGGGGGGACACTGGATAAAATGGAATCTATCCCCGGTTATGATGTCAACCTCGACATTGAAGGATTTAAACGACAGCTGAGTGAAATTGGAATTGTGCTTTCTGGACAAACGGCTGATCTGGCTCCAGCGGATGGAAAGCTCTACGCTCTGCGGGATGTGACGGGAACGGTTCCATCCATACCTCTTATTGCATCCTCGGTGATGAGTAAGAAAATCGCCGGCGGAGCTGATGCAATTGTTCTGGATGTCAAAGTGGGTTTAGGTGCCTTTATGCGAGACCTGGAAGATGGTGCTCGCCTGGCCAAGATGATGGTTGATATTGGAGAGCATGCTCATCGGAAGGTGATCGCGCTGCTCTCAGATATGAATCAACCTCTCGGCGTCGCTGTTGGAAATTCGATTGAAGTGAAAGAAGCGGTCAATACTCTTAACGATGCAGGTCCTGACGATTTCCGGGAGCACTGTCTGGTTGTCGCAAGCAACATGCTGATGCTTTCAGGCCAGTTCGCTGACTTGAAAGTTTCCCGTGACCAAGCGGAAAAATCACTTTCAGATGGGAGTGCCTTTGAGAAGTTCAAGCAGCTCGTTGATGCACAAGGGGGGGACGTGCATGTGCTTGAAGATCTTTCGAAGCTGCCGACAGCGCCAGTGCAGTTTGAGCTTCGCTCTCCCGTGGAAGGATCTATTCATCAAATCCATGCGCGAGAGGTGGGCTTAACCGCCATGGAGCTCGGGGCAGGAAGAGCAAAAAAGGGTGATGAGATAGACCATTCTGTGGGGATCGAAGTGTTGCATAAGGTCGGTGACAAGATTTCTAAAGGTGAGATCCTGGCGATCATTCATGCTCGCAGCACAGTGGATGCCGAGCAAGCTGCGGAGCGATTGAGGGCAGCGCACATAATCAAAGCAGAGCCAGCAGAACCGTTGAATCTATTCTATGAAACCATCGGTGCATGACGATTTCCCAGCAAGATGAAACCTGTATTAAATGAAGTATTGCTTTCGCATAGTCATACATGGAAGCTGATTCTGCTCCAATAAAGACCGTTATCTATGCATTGGACCAGCTTGTATCAGCGGGTACCAGGCTATATTCGGACCGAAACTTGATCGGGAAAATCACCGTCCTACGAAGGTCGGAGGTCGGGGTTGCGATTCCAATCGAGGTGGTACAGCGATTAATATAACTAAGTTATGCTCGGCGCATACCCAATGGCTGCATGAGATCGAGGATTTATCCCGAAACACTCCTGAAACACCTTTGATAGTATCAATCTTATTGGAAAGAAGCTGGAGTACTGAAGCTTTATGAACTACAAAGTTACACGTTGCCAGAACGATCCACCGGATGAGCAGGAACTCAGGGAAAGAATGGCAGCCGAGCGACTGCATCCGTACGTTTGGTCCAATGCGCCTGGAGATCGCTATTCAGCCCATCGTCATGGCTATGACAAGGTAATCTATGTTGTGTCGGGCTCAATTGAATTTGGTCTGCCAGAGCTGGACGATCGTGTAGAACTGCATGCTGGCGATAGGCTGGAACTACCTGCTAATACGCTGCATGATGCTGTTGTCGGATCCGATGGCGTCAGATGCCTGGAAGGTCATATCTGAATTCAATCTAGATTGTGGATCTTAATCGGGGATACCTCCGCCTCAAGGGGAATGTTTAAGACACGTAAGTAGAAATAAAGCTCTGCGTTCAGTGAGCGTTTGATGGTTTCGGAACGGTCGAAACCGTGCCCCTCATTCTTAAAAGTAAGGTAGACATAGGGAATGGATTTTGAATCCAGGACCTTGACCATGCGCTGAGATTGTTCAGGTGGAACGACCTTATCTTTCAAGCCCTGCAGCAAAATCATTGGACAATTGAGTTGATCTGTATGGTGAATCGGTGACCTCTGTTTGTAGGTGGTCGCTTCTTCGGGATAGGGTCCAATCAATGTGTCCAGATAATGAGCCTCAAACTTATGGGTGTGTGAAAGAAGCGCCTCAAGATCCGAAATTCCATAATAGATTCCACCGGCTGCAAATTCATCGTGATATGTCAGCGCACACAGAGTGACATATCCACCCGCGCTGCTGCCACGCATGATAAGCTTACTTGGATCTACACGTCCTTCAGCGGCCAGATGCCGGGCGGCATCAATACAGTCCTGCACATCGAGTTCCCCCATATGGCCATTCAAGCGTTCGCGGTATGCACGCCCGTACCCAACTGACCCTGAATAATCGACATCGACAACCGCAAATCCTCTACTGGTCCAATATTGAGTTTCCAAATCAAGGTGTGGTCGCGCGGATGAGGTTGGACCACCATGGCTCATCACGATCAACGCAGGATTGTCGTTGGGCATTGGGGAGAAGTCCGGATTCAAGGGTTCATAGTAGAAAGCGTAGGACGAAGCCCCATGACGATTGCTGAATTCGAGCTGCTTCGGTGGGGAAATATATGCCGGATCCATTTCAACCCCAGACAAATTTAAGACGCGTTTAGCTGACTTCGTGTCCAGATTAAAACGGCAAAGCGCAGGTGGATGATCGGGCGTGCCAGCGAAGAACCAGGCTTGCTCTTCATTTGCTGTCCGTATCGATGGGTTCTCAAAAGTGGTGAAAGAGGTCGGAATTGGTTCGAGTGTTTTTCGATCAACATTAATTAAGCCCAGCTCCGCCCGCCCTCCAATTTTGTAACTTGCAATAATTAGGCGTTCACTTAAAAAGGCATACTTTGTGAATCCGAACAACCATTGTGGGTAGCCAAACTCAGCTTCAAGCGGACAGATATTTTCAGTCAACCCATTGGAGTTGGCGCGGTGAATATTCCACCATCCGGTCTGATCGGATACGAAATAGAGTAGACCCTCTAAGCTCCACTCAGGTTGGAAAATCGAAATATCCTTCGCGCCGGCAACCTTAGTGCGTTTTCCAATCTCATCAGCTTCATGATGGAATGGAGCTGTCCACAATTCTGTGCCATCCCAGGGCATGCGGGGATGATCCCAGCAAAGCCAGGATATTGCGTTGCCCTCCGGGTTGAAGCGTGGGTTACTGTAAAAATCATGTCCTGAGATGATCGTCCGGGGAGCCACTGATCCATCGGCTGCAATAAGGATGATCTCGTTGTGGGACGGAGCGCCTGATTCGTGTCGTTCCCGGACCCAAAGCATCCATTTACCATCCGGCGAATACGCTCCGTCGGCATAGCGGTGCTGATAATCTTCAGGCGTAGCGGGAGTTATTGGATAGGGGGATTGTCCAGGATCATGACGGTAAATCCTCTGGTCGCTATCATTGATAAAGCTAACGGTCCCATTGCGAATGCAATAAGCACCTCCACCATATTCATGAACACGCGAACGTACGTTATAAGCCGATGGCGTTAGGATTGTTTTTGATCCTCCGGGAGAAAGGACCGCGATCACATAGCGTCCACCTTGTTCAGGCTGCTGCTCGACCCAATATATGCTGCCATCGTCAACCTGGATTTCTCTGGGCAGGGCACTGCTGCCCGTACCTGAATGGGCAACCATATCGGCACTGATCGGCGATTCCCAGGAACCGTAATAGGCTTTCTTCTTAATCATCGTGTTGCATCTCGTGTGATTATGTTGTTCGATGGATACATAAAACCGGCGAGCAAGCTCGTGAGAGTATCAGGGACAAGCGTTCTGAAGGTGCTCTTCGAAGGTCGGGGCAAATAAGTGCCGTCCTGAACCATCACATGTCGCTCGAAAATAAAGGTCTTCGGTCTGCAAAGGCAGAGCGATTGCCTGTAATGAAGATAAACCCGGATTGGCAATCGGTCCCGGAGGGAGACCGGGA
>JASFLN010000068.1:0-7249 GCA_050118075.1 Anaerolineales bacterium | reverse complement strand
TGGCAAGAATCTCGCCCACGTCACGCAATCCCTGGGATCGATGATCATTGCCTACGGATTGTCATCATTGATTTTTGGCTACACGTTAACCATCGCCGAGCCGGTCCATTTTGTCCTTTCTCTAGGCTTGGCGGTGGTCGCATTCGTTTGCTTTGGACTGATTATCGCTCCCGTATTTATTATGAACCCGGCCGTCCAGGGATGGCAGAACGCGTTAGAGTTCCCCGTTTACATCTTGAGCGGATTTCTTTTTACCATCGCGTTGCTTCCGGATTGGACGACACCGATAAGTTATCTGCTTGCACCGTATTGGGCTGCGCGAGCTCTTCATGGTAGCTCCAGCGGCGTGGCTGCGCTGGGTGAGATCTACTTCTCTTGGGGCATGCTGATCTTATTCAGCTCACTCTATCTTCTTCTGGCGGCTTACCTTTTCCGGAGAATGCTTCATAAAACTCGTGTGGACGCGACCCTGGGATTCCAATAAACGAGAACCAAACGAGTGTCTATGAGTGTTATTAGAGCGATTACACATAATCTACGCATTTTCTTCCAAGGCGCATACCTTTCGTACATCGCGCTCTTCAACTGGCTCAGGCCAGTGACCTACATGGCATCCAAGGTCATCATGCCATTGAATCAGATACTCTTTTTCACATTCCTGGGTATCTCCGCAACAGGTCGTGATAGTGCAGGTTTCTATATCATCGGAAACGCAGTCCAGATTGCGGCGGTGAGTGGAATCTATGGCGTCACATTCAGTATTGGGGGTGAACGCTGGACGGGAACCCTAGGATATCTATTCGGTACACCAGCGAACCGCATGTTCCTTTTCCTGGGTCGGGCATTTTTCCACATCCTCGATGGCATGTTAGGGGTAGTGCTTGGTTTTATGTGGGGCGTCGTTCTGCTTGGACTTGACCTTTCGAACACTGACTTTATCGCTTTGGGTCTTACCATTGTGATCACCACCATCAGCACATCCGGTCTTGGTTTATTGATGGGATGTCTAAGTTTGATCACGCGCAACATCATGTTTGTGAACAATACCGTCTATTTCCTGCTGCTCGTCCTGAGCGGTGCAAATATCCCGCTTGAGGTGTTTCCCAACACGCTGCAATCGCTTTCCTACGCGTTGCCGCTGACACGCGGGATTCAGGCTTCACGGATCCTTATCGACGGAGGCAGCCTTACGCAGGTCAGCCGGCTGCTCATGGGAGAGCTCATCGTTGGTCTGGCTTACGCCAGCGTCGGGTATTTCCTCTTCCGCTGGTTTGAAATGCAGGCGAAGAGAATGGGAAGCCTGGAGGTTTTTTAATAGCCTATTACCGGATTCAGAAAAGCCGCTGCGTGTAACGTAGCGGCTTCTTGTTATCCTGTCCTATCAGCCTCCGAAGATGCGTAAAGGTACAGGGATGAAGACAAGGACGAAAACAATCAATCCAAAAATAGCCAGTGCGCGACGTCGTGGATCAAGCGGAGTGATCTCGTCTCGGGGGCGTGCATACGTACGACCCAGCAGGAAAATAAGTACCGCCCAGATAAACCATCCGGACCAAACGAATCCCAGGAGAATTAATGCCACCACAATAATTGGCCAGATGCGCCGGGCGGTATCGCCGATTAACACAAAGAGCGTGTGTCCACCATCCAGCTGTCCGGCCGGGATCAGATTGAGTGCCGTGACAAGCAGTCCAGCCCATCCTGCCCAGGCCATATGATTCAAGATGACGTCCGTGCCGCCGTATGGAGCCGGTGTACCCAGGAAGAAATATCTAAGCCAATAAACAACGGGGGAGAGATCGTAATAATTTAGCGGTTGGGGCAGCAGCTCTCCCTGTGTTATGTATTTGGCTGCCAGGTAAAGGATAGAATTGCCCTCGATGATCATCCCCTGCGCTTCAGTCGGGCTGAGCGGGAGTTGGTCGATTCCAGAATTTGCCAGACCGATAAGCAATACCGGGACGGCCACAATCAAGCCGGCGAGCGGTCCGGAGAGACCAATATCCAGCAAGACCTTTCGGTTGCGTGGTGGCTCCTTTAACCGGATAAAGGCACCGAGTGTTCCAAAGAGACTTCCCGGAAAAGGCAAGAAATAGGGAAGTGTGACTGCACATTTGTGATATCGTGCAGCCAGGTAATGACCAAACTCATGTGCCCCGAGAATCGCGAATAAACTGGCAGCGAAGATCAAACCGTTTGGGACGTTTCCTAATACTGCCTGGACAACACCATCCAATCCTTCCCCAACAGGACCTTCTATCCCGTAGAGTGAACCAGCAAAAATCATGCTTGCTAGCGTAAGCATGAATAATCCCACGTTGATCCATGGATTCGACCTCTTTGGCTGGATCACACCGGATAATCCCAGGACGACATCCTGCCCCTCCTCTTCCCGGAACATCAATGTCGCCCCTTCTTGCGCGAATACAGGATCCAAGCGATCGAATGCGTCTTCGGAATCCATGATCAGCTTGCCCCTGAATCGAGCAGCATAGCCTAATTGTTCGCTTCCGACCGTCACGTCGCTTATGTGCATGACCTGGGAAACACTCGGTTTCAAGCGTTCCACCAAATCCACTGAACTTGAGTGCATACCATCCCTCGTATTTTATTAATCGCTCGGAAAGAAAAGGCGGGAGTGGATGGGAGTCGAACCCACCGCGGCCCGTTTAACGGCCCGCCACCGGTTTTGAAGACCGGGGAGCCCACCGGGACCCAACCACCCCCATGCCGGGCTAAGGATACCGCAAGCAAGAATCATCGACAAGAGATTTAGAACTTGACTCAAAGCCAACATATACCGTCCCCTCTCGACTGATCCGGTTCAAACCTGCTAGAATTCAGCCACGGGAGGTGTAAATGGATCGCTTGAAAGGTAAGGTTGCCATTATCACCGGAGGGGGACGCGGCATCGGCAGAGCGATTGCCAATGGCTTTGCCGCCGAAGGTGCTACGGTGGTTATTGCAGCTCGAACCCAGAATGAAATAGAAACCGTGGCTTCCGAGATTGCCGCTAAGGACGGTCAGGCGTGCGCACATGTGACGGATGTCTCCGATGAGGATTCGGTCAAACAGCTCATAGGTGTCACCCAGGAGAGATACGGGAGCATCGATATCCTCGTCAATAATGCCGGAGTTGGCAATATCCGTCCCGTCTATGGTATTCCCAAGAAGTCATTCGAAAGTGTCCTGGCAGTTAACCTGATCGGCACTTTCCTATGCACGAAACATGTTTGGAGACCGATGAAAGCAAATCATGGTGGCTCCATAATCAACGTCTCCTCCATCGGTGGGTTACGTGGCTTTCCATACCTTTCAGCCTATTGCGCGAGCAAATGGGGGCAGATAGGCTTTACAAAAGCCGCAGCCGAGGAAGGTAAGGAAGACCACATCCGAGTTAACGCCATCGCACCTGGTAAAGCGGATACCGATTTCCGTGCTCAAATTCGAGAAAATAAGGATGAGATGCTCCAGCCAGAGGACCATGTTGGGGTCTGCGTGTTTCTGGCATCCGATGAATCGATGTACATAACCGGAGAGGTCATTCCACTGGAATGGTATGGATCAAATGACAGCTGATCTCCACCCAAAATCAAATACACTGCAACGCTTTTGAAAGCAGGTAGAGCATTCTGAACCAGAGATACTGCGCGCGAATTATCACGGTTTCCATTCTCCCTTTACTGGTTCTCACCGCATGTACGGCCGGGGCACCTCAGGCTACAACCAGCCCGGAACCTTCCAGCACCCTGCCCGGACCAGTCCAGTTAGGACCCACCAGTACACCTAAACCCGCCACACCAACTGCGAGCCCTGCTCCACCCACACCTACCATCCGCCCGCTGGACCCAGTGACTGAACAGGATTGGATACGCGGACCAATCGAGGCTGAATTTTCATTTCTTGTATACTGCGATTTTCAATCACCACCCTGTGCAGAGTTATACACAAGCATGCAGGCACTGCGTGAACTTCGCCCGGACGAGATCCAGTTAATCTACAGGCAATTTCCATTATTGGTCCTTAATGACAAAGCTGGGTGGGCAGCCGAACTTGCCCTTGCAGCCGACGCGCAGGGTGCCTTCTGGTCGATGCATGATTTACTCTATGATCAGCAGGATCTTTGGACGGAATTATCCGCCACAGATTTTTTAGCCTGGGCGGAGGAAGCCGCGCGCACGCTCGATTTGGACGCGGCGCAAATCGCAACTGAATTACAAGAGGGTGTGTACAGCAAAGCCGTCGAGGAGGCCTACGTCCAGGGTGTAAATTCTGGCTTGCCCGGAACTCCATTTTTGCTGCTCAACGGAGAGTGGTTCCGCGCCTCCCCAACGCTGATCAATCTGGAGGCGGCAATAAGGCTCGAGCTGCTTGCATCCCGTCAGTACAGCCAACCACCAGAATTTGAAATCGTCAGGGATGCTGTGTATATTGCTCACATTCAATTAAACACGGGGGACGTCGAAATTCAGTTATTCCCCGACTCCGCACCAGATAGCGTTGCGAATTTCATATTTCTTGCCAACAACGGTTGGTTTGATGACACCATTTTCTACCGGATTGTTCCGGGCAGTTTTATTGAGGGCGGTGACCCCAGTGGCACTGGATTTGGCGGACCGGGCTATTTCCTGCCCGATGAAATCGATCCCACATTGGAATTTAACCGGGTGGGACGGTTGGTTATGATGGGATCCGGTCCGGACACAATCGGAAGTAGATTTGCGATTACTCTGCGCAGCGTACCGGAGTGGCAAGGTTCAAGACCAATCATAGGACAGGTGATTGAAGGTTTGCCCCTATTGGCAGATCTCGAAGCCAGGGAACCACTGGAGGATCTACTGAAGGATCCAAACGTAAGAATTATCGAAGTAGCCATCGAGGAACAATAATGAAAGCTTCCCGAAGCGATACGCTTGACATCCTGCTTCTAATCGGGAGTATCCTTGCACTTGGATTCAGCGTGGTTGCCGCCGGCGGCATGGCAATAATCGCCGGGGTAAACAACATCCTGCAGCTCTTGGAAAACGCCCAAGCAGCGTGGTCAATCGCCTTGATATTCACCTTCATGGGGCTCTTGACCCTACCTGGACTCTACCTCAGCTACCGGTCGATTAATGGTCATCCAGCTCGGGTAAGTCAATCGATCCCCACTAGTGTATTTATTGTGGGTGTCGGTCTTCCATTTGGAATTGCGCTCGGCACTCTTGGCCAGCAGCTTAATGTCCTCGCTTTCATACTTGAGCCGCTGGGCCATGTACTTGCTGCAATCAGCCCAATGCTATTTCTCTCAGTTCTTGTGATAAGACAGCTCCCGTTGATCCCGTGGCGTAGAGTTTGGGGACAATTCACAGGCGGTCTATGGCTTTCCCCAATGATCGCCTTGATCCTTGAGTTGGCTATCGCAATCCCTCTCGTGGTGCTGCTTTTTGCCTACGTCTTAACCGAGGTTGATCCTCGCGAGTTTATTCAACCGCTCACCTCCGGAGCTCCACTCAATCAAGCCTCGATGGAAGCACAGCTTCAAACTTTACTCCGTCAGCCAGTGCTGATCATCAGTGGGCTTCTTTTCGTTAGCCTGATTGTTCCAATCCTTGAGGAAATGGTTAAGACGTTCGCCCTCTGGCCGATGCTGAGACGAGGCATTAGCCCGCTCTACGCATTCGCTGGGGGAGCCATAGCAGGTGGCGCTTACGGGTTGTTTGAAGCTTTCTTCCTGGCCCAGCCAGGTGAAGGTTGGGCCGGGCTGATGGTCGCCAGAGCAGGCGCGACATCGATGCACATGATTACGACCGCGATGGTCAGCCTCGGTATAGCGCTCGCAATTCAGACCAGAAAATGGGTAAAAGCACTGCGCTATTATCTCTACGCAGTGCTGCTGCACGGAACCTGGAATCTGGCTGCAATTGGCGTTGCCGCAGTTTACTTGGTTGAGGAAGGTAGCAGCAGTTTCGAAATCGGCAGCTCTGTCACAGCTGTGTCGATCGGCTCAGGGATCATCCTGTCATTGTTGGCTGCAGGAGCTGTTTTCGGACTTTACAGATTTCCGAAGAATTTATTGAACCAGAAGCTTCAATCCGTAGAAGAAGCTTCCACCGGCGTGTCCTGATCCGTCCTTCGCACCCCCCGACGGATATGATGGATGATGTAATAGATAAAACCCGCCATCAGTATAATGGCGATGGGAATATCAAACGGCCGCATGATCGCCCGCAGCTCTTCCCACCTGGACCCGAATACAAACCCGCCATAAGCCAGCGCACCACACCAAAGCGCTGATCCCACGAATGTGTTGACGGTGAACGGCAGCAACCGAACACGGGTAATGCCCAGTGGAAAAGAAATAAACGTCCTTACAATCGGTAAGAGCCTGCTAAGAAATGCCGTCCAATCCCCCCAGCGCTTAAACCAGCGATCAGCTACATCCAGATCATGCTGACTCACCATCAGATATTTGCCGTAGCGGTCTAAAAGCGGTCGGCCTCCCCATGCACCGAGTGCATACGAAGTCAGTGAACCAAGCGTACAGCCCACGCCACCCCATAACGCACCTAAGAGCACCGCGTCAAGGGCTGTTCCCCCGCGTGCCTGGACCAGCAGCCAGCCCGAGAGCGGCATGGTAACTTCACTTGGGATGGGGATATTTGCACTCTCAAGAGCCATAATTGCGACAACACCAGCCCAGTCCATCGTTTCGAAAACCTGGGTTAGGAACTCAATAATCTGATGTTCTAACCAAATCGGCATCAAGACCTCCACAGTCCTTTATGTCGGTTAACAGACCTGCAAGATTATACTCAATCAACCGCAATTGAATAGGACTCCTTTCTGCTTGACACTTTAAAACCGCTATGCTACCTTTAGGCCGCTTTTTCGACAGCCCTTTCTTTCCACCTATAGGAGCTTTTTTTTGACACAATCGCGGACAGATAAAATGGTCGACCGATTGCGCGATTTGCAAGCTTCATCACCGGACGTCGAAGCCTCAGCGGTCGTCAGCGTAGATGGTCTCACGATGGCCTCCGCACTTCCGGAAGAAGTAGAGGAAGATCGCGTCGCTGCAATGTCTGCTGCGATGCTTTCGCTTGGTGAACGCATCGCAGGTGAGTTGGGACGGGGTAACCTCGACCAAGTTTACATCCGTGGGAAAGGCGGTTTTGTCATTCTGATGGCGATCGGTAGTGAAGCCGTTTTGACTGTCCTGGCCCGGCCGCAAGCAAAATTAGGACTGTTGTTTCTGGATATGCGTCGG
>JASFLN010000067.1:0-7255 GCA_050118075.1 Anaerolineales bacterium | reverse complement strand
GGTTGCCTAGCTCATCGACAAATCCGCTGCGATCGCCATCACCGTCGAAAGCGATCCCCAAGTCAGCGCCTTCCGTCCGAACGCGTTCCTGGAGTTGCGCAGTGCTGTCTTCAAGGGCGGGGTTAGGGATGTGATTTGGAAACTTCCCATCGGGCTGCATAAACATGGTGATAAACTCGGTTTGCTGATAACGAGGGATGATGCGCTCGGTGTCGATGCCTCCCATACCATTGCCGGCATCGATGACAACCTTGAGTGGTCCACCTTCTTCGATATAGCT
Organism: Anaerolineales bacterium; assembly: GCA_050118075.1. Classification (GTDB taxonomy): domain Bacteria; phylum Chloroflexota; class Anaerolineae; order Anaerolineales; family E44-bin32; genus E44-bin32. Next base: position 6,975 of record JASFLN010000067.1, on the reverse strand, counting down.
CGATAATTCGTCGACATATTCACCCAGAAAGTCGATCCGGGCGGCATGTACTCCGGTCGGCGTGATCGCACCCATCTTCCGGGTTTCAGCCTCAATCTCTGGCAGGCCATCCTTCCCGCTAAGCGGGACAGCTTTTGTACGGCACAGTTTGATGCCGTTGTATTGCTTGGGTAAATGCGAAGCGGTGATCATCGCCCCACCGTCGAAGACGCGGCGAATAATGGCTGAATACAACATCGGAGTCGTCGAAAGCCTGATATCAAAAACAGTCATCCCGGAGCTGAGAGCTCCTTCGGCAAAGGCTTCAGACAGGTCGGCGGAAGTAGTACGCATATCCCGACCGATCACAATCTTGCCCCCACCCAGGTATTCGGCGAATGCTGAGCCGATCTTCCGTGCGGTTTCAGTATCAAGTTCCTGCGGCGATAAACCACGAATGTCATAAGCCTTAAATATTCCGGACACCCCATGCCTCCACGAATGACTAATGATTTAAAGTAGGGAGAACCACTACATTGTGATCATAACCACTGAGGCTTGAATTGGCTTTATGGCATCGTTACATCGAGCTTAAGGATGTTTTAAACCAGCACATGCTGGCCAAGTTGACGCAATTAGTAGAAGTTGGTCCGAAGCTTATCGGTGCAGGAAAGTGGAAAGTAATCCGCCTACGGCCTCATTCAGGTTTCCCCGATACCTGGACTGAACCCTCACTGTGATCATGTGATCGCAATCTGGGTTGGATCCAGCTGCGCCCTTCCTGCGCGATGAGAACATCGGCTTCTGGAGGGCCCCAGGTTCCAGCGTCATAGTTCGGGAAGTCTGCAGCTGGTTCTTCAGCCCATTTGTTCAAAATCGGCATGACAACTGACCACGCCGCTTCCACCTGGTCGGCACGCATAAATAGAGTGGCATCTCCAAGCATGACATCCAACAGCAACTCTTCATATGCTTCTGGAGGTGTACTGCGAAACGCATCACTGTACATGAAGCGCATATCGACTGGGCTGAGCTTGAACGCCAATCCGGGCTGCTTCGCCAGGAACCGAAAATCGATCCCTTCCTCCGGCTGGATACGGATGATCAAGCGATTGGGCTCCCAATGGGAGACAGATGTCGGGGGGAACGATTGATGCGGGACCGGTTTAAACTCGATCGTGACCTGTGAGGCCCGCTTCGGGAGCCGTTTACCCGTGCGCAGGTAAAAGGGCACATCCTGCCAGCGCCAATTATCGATGTAGAGCTTAATGGCTGCGAAGGTCTCCGTCATCGAATCGGCAGCGACATTTTCCTCCGACCGATATTCTTCAACCTCTTCACCTTCGATCCAGCCACGATCATACTGACCTCGAGCCGCAAACTCATGCACATGTTCTGCAGGAATCTGGCGGATTGCATGGAGCACATCCACCTTCTTGTTGCGGATTTCATCTGCATCGAAAGAGACCGGCGCTTCCATGGCGATCAGCGATAGAACCTGCAGAAGGTGGTTCTGGATCATATCCCTCAGGGTACCTGCGCCCTCATAATACGCCCCCCGGTGTCCGACGCCTACTTGTTCCGCGACCGTAATCTGCACGTGGTCGATGTAGCGCCGGTTCCATATAGGCTCAAAGAGCGTATTGGCGAAACGGAAAGCGAGGATGTTCTGAACCGTCTCCTTGCCCAGGTAATGGTCAATGCGGTAAATCTGCCGCTCCTCGAATACCCTGGTGAGAAGTTCGTTCAGCTCTCTGGCTGATCCAAGGTCGTGTCCAAAGGGTTTTTCGACCACGATGCGGGCGCGGGCGCGCTCTTTTGCCAGCCCCGCCTGTCCGAGTTGGTTTACGATCATCTCAACCAATGTAGGTGGTGTTGCCAGGTAGAAGATGCGGCTGGATTTGAGCCCCCACTCTTGATCTAGTTGCTCAAGCCGGTTCGAAAGATCACTATAAACCTCCGATTTTGAAAAATCTGCCTGAATGTATGTATGCTCGAAGCGTGAAAACCGTTTCCAATCCTCGTCGTCTACTTTGCCCCGACGCGAAAACCTGTTAACACCATCGTGCAGGTGTGAAAGGAACTGCTCTTCGCTCATCTCTTTGCGATCGATGCCGATGACGGCAAAATGCTCGGGCAGCGCTTCATCAACACAGATGTTGTAAACTGCGGGTATCAGCTTCCTCCAGGTCAAATCGCCGCCGGCGCCAAAAATGACAAGGATCGATGCATCGGGAATGCTGGTTTTCATCTTGCCTCCTCAGATCTTTCCCCATTCGGTGTGGAAGGTGCCTTGCCGGTCTATCCTTTCATACCGATGAGCGCCGAAATCATCCCGCTGAGCCTGGATCAAGTTCGCTGGAAGCCACGCGCTTCGCAGTCCATCGAAATACGCTAGCGATGCGAGAAACGCCGGAGCGGAAATCCTGGCTGAGATCGCCGCGTTTGCTATCGCCGTCAAGCTGCCAGCGCGCGATGCTACCGCCTTCCCCAAACTCTCATCCAGCAGCAGCGGTTCCAGGTCGGGTTGGGATTGATAGGCGGAACGAATCGGTTCGAGCAGTGCGGAGCGACTGATGCAGCCGCCGCGCCAGATGCGCGCAACCTCCTCCAAATCAAGGTCATACTCAAGTTCCCTGGAGGCAACACTTAATAAATCCATGCCTTGCGCGTACGTCAAGATCATTGCCGCGTACAGCGCATCCTTGAGCCGGGGGACAAACTCTGCCCTTTCCATATCGAGCGAGACGATTGGTTGGGACCACGCATTGGAAATGGCTAGCCTGTGTTCTCGCTCGGCGGAGAGGTTTCGCATCGCCACGGCGGCATCGATGGTCGGTACCGGCACCTGCAGGTCCATCGATGATTGTGCCGTCCACATCCCGGTGCCATTTTGACGAGCAGCGTCGAGGATATGATCGATCAAACGACCTCCAACCAGTTCATCCGGCTGCTTGAAGATGTCCGCTGTGATCTCGATCAGGTAACCTTGTAAATCACCCGTCCGCCACTTCGAAAAGACTTCTGCAATACCGGCGTCCTCCATGCCCAGTCCGCGCTTCATCAAATCGTAGGATTCGGCAATCAACTGCATCAACCCGTATTCGATCCCGTTGTGCACCATCTTGACATAGTGCCCTGCCGAACGGGGTCCCAGATAGGTGACACAGGGTTGGTCCTCCACCTTCGCTGCGGCTGCTTCCAGGATCGGTTTTACATGTTGGTAGGCAGAGTGGTCCCCTCCAGGCATCATGCTCGGTCCGTGACGTGCACCTGCCTCACCCCCGGAGATACCCATGCCGATGAAACGGATCTCCCCTTCAGAAAGCCTCTCGGAACGCCTGTCTGTGTCGCGATAATGTGAATTACCGCCATCGATGATCAGGTCACCTTTCTCCAGGTATGGCCTCAGGTCATTGATGACTGCATCCACCGCCCCGCCGGCCGGCACCAGGATGATGATCGAACGGGGTGTTCTTAACTTGCTTATGAAAGTGTGAATCTCTTCCGCTCCCGCAACTTTGCTCCCCCCACCTTCATTACTAAGTGCCCTGACCTTATCGGCATCCTTATCATAACCAACCACCGAGTAGCCGCGGTCGGCGAAGTTTAGCGAAAGGTTCCGTCCCATCACCCCCAAGCCGATCACTCCGATATCTGCTTCTTTGTTCATAGCTTCATTCCCTTTCTTGACCTAACAACCTGTGGCATGCAGTTCTCCAAATTTGGGTGAGAACTCTCACAGGGATTCAATGCGAGATTATCAATCCTCATTCACGCTCAGGCCCATCGCATCAAGCGCCTCACGCGTGGTTTCAAGACTTTTGTGAACCACCCCGTGAATCCCGAGCTTCTCGGCCACTTCAACAAACATTGGCCGGTCGTCGATATACACGACCTGCCGCGGTGGTACCTGTGCAACGTCCAGCGCCACTTTATAAATATCTGTGTCTGGCTTGCGGTAATGCACGAAACAGGAGGATATGAAGAAATCGATCACCGCGTGCAGATCGAACTCCTGGATACGGTAGATAGTCAATTCACGCCCTTCATTGCTCACCGCCGCTGTTCTGAGGCCACAGCTGCTCTTTAGCCGCCGGAAATATTCGAGCGTCTCATGATGTGGCTGAGATTGATCGAACATATATGATTTGAATTCCTCCAGTGAAAAGGGGCGTTGTTCATAGAAAACCACCCGGTTCAGATATTCCACCAGACTCAATTTGCCTTCTTCGTACGTGTCATAAGTCAAGTGGTGGCGCTCATCGATTTCCTCGAAATCCAGACCAAATGTTTGAGCAGCCTGCCTGCGCATTGTGTGGTCCCATCCGTTGGTCAATAGAACCCCCCCGATGTCCAGAAACAGCGTGTTAGGCGTTGATCCTGAACTCATTGGGCTACCGCCTCCCCCTGACTGGGGGTCGCATGCGCGGCACGATAAGCTAGCGGCAGCGATTTAATCCCGACATCCAAAAAATGCTTAAGCGTGTGCAACTTAGCCTCAGCGTCGAGACCGAGATGGATACGGATCACCCTTCGTCCGTGATCCTGCAAGGCTTTGAAATCACCCATGTATTGAGCCTGCTGCAGCACCCCGAAGGAGTAGGGCTCCCCCGGAATGTCAGCATCTTCCGGATGATCGGCGGTAAACTGAAGGAAAAGTCCGTTGTTTGGTCCGCCTTTATGCAGCTGCCCGGTGGAATGCAGAAAGCGCGGACCATACCCGACGGTAGTCGCAAGTTTTAATTGATCCCGCAGCAACTGCCTGATTTCTTGAAGCACGTGATTTATCCCGGGGGTTTCTGGAAGATAAGCCATGAGGGCGACATAATCGCCTCTCTCGGCACCCAGGAGAAATTCGGAAATTGTCACTTCGAGGTCGCCGGTAACATAATCAGAGAAGACCTGCATGCCGGCCTCAATCAGATGGGGTTCTTCCTCGGGCAGCGCCCCACTCTGGCGGACCCCTTCTAGAAGCAGCTCCGTGTTATCCTTACTCTCCTGCACATTTGGTTGATCGAAAGCGTTAATCTCCAAGATTGAACCTGCTACTGCCGTGGCGATCTCCCAGCGCACAAATTCTGACCCCAGATCAAGGCGATCCGCCATTTGGATCTTGATTACAGGATGGCCGGCGCTCTCTAAGAGGTTGAGTGATTGTCGGTAACCATCTTGCTCATCTTGAATGGAGAAATGGACAAAGACACGGTCATCTCCGTACACCTCGGCATCGCCAGGGGGTTCACCTGCCACCGGCAGGATCCCTTTGCCCTGCTTGCCAGTACTTTCAGCCAGCAGCTGTTCCAACCACATCCCCAGCGTGGAAATCGAATCTGGTGTGAGGAAGGTAATTTTGTCTCGCCCACCGAGGGCCAATGTACCCAATGCCACACCAAGTTTCAGTCCGGGGTTTTCGTGGGCCGGCACCGAAGGGGAACAGGCCTCCAGCATCTCGCGCGCTCGCTCGGTCAACGCATTAATATCCACCCCGGCGAATGCTGCCGGGAGCAACCCGAAGTAGGAGAGCGCTGAATAACGACCACCGATATCAGGGTAATTAAGGAACACATGCATGAAGCCACGCTTTTGTGCCATGGCTGCGAGCGGGGTGGACGGATCCGTAATCGCGATGAAATTGTTACCGGCGTCCGACCCCAATCGATCTTCAAGCTTCCTATAGAAGTAATCCGCGAACGCCAGCGTCTCGGCGGTCTTCCCGGATTTACTGGCGACAATGAACAGGGTTTTCTCAAGGTTCAGGTCGCGCTCTAATCCAAGAATTGTCTCAGGCTCCGTGCTGTCCAGAACGGTGACCGGCAAGCCCGAACTACCAGAAGAGAATGTCCGCGCAAAGAGCAGCGGTGCCAGGCTGCTGCCGCCCATACCCATATGTACGACATGCTCAAATCCGGCGGCTTTCACCGTGCGCACGAACTGCTCGATCTTCGGTATATTAGCTTCCATTTCCTCTGAGACGTGCAGCCACCCCAGCGCATCTTTAATTTGATCTTGTTCGTTGGGTTTTTCGGACCAGAGGCTGGCATCCTTGTTCCACAGACGCTCAATGAAATCTTTCCGTTCCAGATCATCGAGGCGTTCTTCAAACTCTGTGATTGCATCCCCAAGTGCAAGAGTCATCGCACCGGTTTCTTGATCGCAAACACCAGATAGCTTCTCGTCGAGGGTGTCCATGAGTTGATCATAAGAATGGATGAATTTTTGAACGCCTTCATCTTCCAGTTGCTGTGTCACATTGGAGAGCTCGATGCCGATTTGAGGGAGCCCTGCGAGCACGCGTTTTGCCTTATCCGCCCCCTGCTCCAATCTCAAGGCAGGTTCGCCATGATCATGATACGCGTGCAGCGTCTCCAACGGGATCGTGTTGACGGTTTCCGGACCGATGAGAGCTTCCACATATTTCACATCACTGTATTCCGGATTCTTTGTGCTCGTGCTAGCCCACAACAGCCGCTGCGGCCGGGCACCCTTTTCAGCCAGTGGTTTGAAGCGCGGCGACTGAACGCTTTCTTTGAAAATCTGATAGGCATTTCGTGCGCTCGAGATAGCGACCTGACCATGTGCGTGTGCGGCAATATCCGCAGACTTACCACCCGCTTGGATTTCTCGCTCGAGCATGGGATCCACGAGAACGTCTATCCGGCTAACGAAGAAACTGGCGACCGAAGCGACCCGATCGATGGATGCGCCTTGTGCCAACCTCGCTTCAAGACCCGAGATATAGGCCTCCACCACCTCGCGGTACCTGTTGAGCGAGAACAGCAGGGTGACATTAACATTGATGCCCTCTGAGATAAGTTTTTGAATGGCGGGCAATCCCTGCTGAGTCGCAGGAACTTTGATTAGCACATTCGGGCGGTTCAATTCAGACCAGAGCCTGCGTGCTTCTTGGATTGTCCCCGCAGTGTCATACGCCAGATGCGGGGATACTTCCAGGCTGACGTATCCATCCCGGCCATCCGTCTCCTCGTAAACCGG
>JASFLN010000066.1:0-7292 GCA_050118075.1 Anaerolineales bacterium | reverse complement strand
CGATAACGTGAACATGACGGTGGAACTGATCACACCGGTAGCGTTAGAGAAGGGCTCGAAGTTCGCGATCCGTGAAGGCGGTTTGACGGTCGGTGCGGGCGTGATCACAGAGATTATTGAGTAGGAGTGGGTGGCGCGCTTAAGTTCTACGCAGAACGAAGCAGCAAAACCGTCTAATTATGGCTAAAAAAGGAATGAGACCAGTGGTTACACTGGAGTGTACGGAGTGCCGGGAACGCAATTACACGACGGCGAAGAACCGCCGAAATGATCCCGGACGTATAGAGTTGAATAAATACTGTAAACGGTGTCAGAAGCACACCCTGCATCGAGAAACGAAGTAAGGGGCGACGAAAACGGCGCCCGACACAGGCGAGTAGCTCAATTTGGCAGAGCACCGGTCTCCAAAACCGGGGGTTGCGGGTTCGATTCCTGCCTCGCCTGCCTTGCTGACCTGCGACGCCTGAGTGTATAAGGCGTCGTTTAATCTGAGGAGCGATATCGTGGCAAAGTCGAAAGCTGCGGCAAAGAAACGATCCAACCCGGTCTTCCGATATTTTCGTGAGACGCTCATCGAACTGCGAAAAGTCAACTGGCCGACGCGCTATGAGGCAACTCAACTGACCATTATCGTATTGATTGTGGTGGGACTGATGAGTGCACTGCTTGGGTTCTTGGATTTTGTTTTTGCGCGATTTATTGCCTTTATCGTTACTCTGGGATGATTAGAACGAAGAGATCATGAGTGAAGAATTAGAACAAGATAACGGAAATTCAGCAGAATCCGAACTGGATGAGTTGGAAATTGAAACGGCCAAATCAGCCGTTGACGACTCTCCTGACGAGGAGGCGCTGGAAGTTAACCCGGTTATTGACCAGGCAGAATCTGAGCCTGGCCCGGAGGAGCTGCGCGAGGGCGAGGGTATGGAATCGCTCAGCGAGGCAAGTCCCGTGTCGCCAGAGGATCTGGCGGAGCAACAGGGTGAACTTGTGGAGACCCAGGAAGCTATTGAGCCGGAGTCCGAGATTGAAGAAGCCGCTGAAGAAATCGGTCTACCGGAAGAAGATATAGAAGCGGTGGATGAGGCGGAGGACGAATTGGCAGAAGCCCTTTCGGCTGCCGAAGCTATGGCAGCGGAGGCAATGGAGGCAAAGGCGGAGGAAGAAGAAGCCGCTGAGCCTGAGCCTCAAGAGGAGCCTGAGGAAGAAGTCGAAGAAGTCCCACTGGATGACCGCAAGTGGTATGTGATTCACTGTTATTCAGGATACGAGAATAAGGTGCGCCATAACCTCGAACAACGCATCGAAACGATGGGCATGAAGAACAAGATCTTCGATGTCGTCGTACCGACAGAGGAAGAGATCGAGGTCAAGGATGGCAAGCGTAAAACAGTGGAGCGCAGAGTCTTCCCGGGCTACATTCTGGTCCAGATGCTAATGGATGAAGATTCGTGGTATGTGGTGCGCAACACACCCGGGGTTACCGGTTTTGTGGGCATGGGCAACGAGCCCACTCCACTTCGCCCTGAAGAGGTCAGCTCGATTGTCAAGCGCATGGAAGCCGAAGCGCCGCGCATCAAAGTCACCTACAAACAGGGTCAGAAGGTGCGCATTATTGACGGCCCATTCAATGATTTTATTGGCACCGTCTCTGAAATTGACATGGAACGCGCCAAAGTGCGTGTCATGGTTTCGTTCTTCGGCCGAGAAACACCGGTTGAATTGGATTTCTTGCAGGTTGAAAAAGCCTGACCGAGAAGGTAATTACGACAATGTGGGAGGGCGTGAAACGCCCGTGATCACCACAGGAGGAAAAAAGTGGCAAAGAAATTAAAGGCAGTCATTAAACTTCAAATTGAGGCTGGGAAAGCGAACCCGGCACCCCCGGTAGGACCAGCATTGGCTCCGCATGGAATAAATTTGATGGCGTTTTGTAAGGAATACAATGCGCGCACAGCCAACAAGACCGGGGAAATTATTCCGGCCGAGATCAGCGTCTTCAGCGATGGTTCTTTTACCTTCAAGCTTAAGACGCCTCCTGCAGCGATCCTGCTGCGTAAAGCGGCTGGTGTAGAGAAGGGTTCTTCCGAACCCAACCGAGAGAAAGTTGGCAAGGTCACACGCGATCAGATCCGTGACATCGCGGAGATCAAGATGAAGGATCTCAACGCTGTTGATCTCGAAGGTGCTATGCGCCAGATCGAAGGAACAGCACGCAACATGGGGATAGTGATCGAAGGGTAGATTTGTGGGAGGGTGTGAAGCCCGCCAGAACCACGAGGAGTATCTGATGACGAAACGCGGTAAAAAGTATCAGCAAGCTGCTGAAAAAGTCGATCGAAATAAATTATATGACCCACGCGAAGCGATCGAGCTCGCAAAAGAAACTTCCTACACATCATTTGACGGTACGGTCGAGGTGCATTTGCGTCTCGGCATCGACACCCGCCATGCTGAGCAGCAGGTGCGCGATACGGTTATGCTCCCGCACGGCACAGGAAAATCCGTTCGGGTGGTCGTCTTTGCAGAAGGCGATGCCGCCCGCGCCGCTGAGGAAGCCGGGGCAGATTACATCGCAGACGATGAACTGATCAAGCAAATTCAAGACGGTTGGATGGAATTCGACCAGACTGTGGCTACCCCAAACATGATGGGAAAGGTCGGTCGTCTCGGACGCGTGCTTGGACCGCGAGGGTTGATGCCCAATCCGAAAGCGGGCACCGTTGTGCAGGAAGATGATCTGGGGCGAGTCATTGACGAGCTCAAGTCTGGTCGAGTAGAATTCCGTGCAGATCGGACGGCTAATCTGCATGTGCCGATCGGTAAGGTCTCATTCGAGACCGAGAAGCTGTATGAAAATTTCGCGGCGCTAATCGATGCCGTACGGCGGTCAAGACCGCCGAGTGCGAAGGGCGCGTTCTTCCGCACAATTGTGGTTACCGCAACGATGGGGCCTGGAATCAAGGTAGATCCGAGCACAGCTATCTCACAGGTGACCTGAACAAACAACTGTATCAATCGCGATTCCCCGGGCGATAAGCCCGTGAATCAAGCTTCGCCGAAGAAAGCAGGGGTCTCTAAAGTCTGAGGCTTAATGTCCTGCCCAGGTGAAGACAAGGAAACGAAATCGATTTTAGGACTTCCTTCCGAGTCTTTGCTACCGCAATTTGGGCGAAGCAAAGACTCGAAATCTTTTAAGGAAGGAGGTGAAGTACATTGGCACTTACTCGAGAAAGAAAACAGGAACTGGTCAGTGAGTATAAGGAGATCCTGAGCCAAAATAAAGCCATCATCCTCACTCACTATCAAGGCTTGACCGTCCCGCAGATGGAAGCGCTTCGCGCTCAGGTTCGGGAATCGGGCGGAAATTACCAGGTCGTCAAGAACACGCTGGTGAAAATGGCTTTTGAGGACGTTGGCCTGCCTCAACCTGAGGGAGGACTGGATGGACCAATTGCGATCGGCGCGACCTCGGATGATTTGCCCGGTTTGGCTAAAGCGATCGTAGATTTATCCAAGGAAGTAGATGTCTTCCATGTGAAATCAGCGATCATCGACGGCGAGGTTTTTGACGCGGCTGAGATCGTGCGCCTGGCTGAACTGCCGCCATTGCCGGTCTTGCGAGCACAATTGCTGGGTCTGGTGCAGACACCGGCACGGAATATTGCAGGCGTCCTTGCAGGATCCATGCGTCAGGTAGTCAATGTGCTTAACGCATATTCAGAACAAGAAGCAGCAGCATAAGTGAATTACAAAACAAGCACCCATTTTCGGTGCATGAAGGAGAAAAGATATCATGGCTGACATTGAAAAAATTGCAGATCAACTGAGTGAACTTACCATCCTTGAAGCGGCTGAACTCACAAAACTTCTCGAGGAGAAGTGGGGTGTTTCGGCGGCAGCTCCAGTGGCCATCGCAGCAGCGCCTGGCGGTGCTGCGGGCGGCGCCGAAGCAGCCGAGGAGAAATCCGAGTATGACGTTATCATCAAGGACGTAGGTCCCAAGAAGATTGACGTGATCAAGGCTATCCGGCAGCTTACACAGCTCGGTCTTAAGGACGCCAAAGACCTGGCAGAAACTGCGGATGCAAAGGTGATGGAGCAGGCTGGCAAGGAATCAGCTCAGGATGCCAAGAGCAAACTCGAGGCGGCTGGCGCAACCGTCGAGCTTGTTTAATCACAGCAAAACTGCAAGCTAAACGAGGAGCCACCTGAGAAAGGTGGCTCCTTTTTAATCACACGCTTATGGTATAAATCGCATCGGAATAAGCTATGGCAAACACGATACTAATCATAGAGGACGAAGAACGAATCCTGCAGTTCCTTGAGCGCGGCCTCACATTTGAGGGATACCGGGTCGAAACGGCGACCAATGGGACAGATGGGCTTGCACTGGCTGAGAAGCACGATCCAGATCTGGTGATTATCGATTGGATGCTTCCTGAACTTGAGCCCGGCCTGGATGGATTGGAGGTTTGCCGCCGCTTGCGTGCCAGCAGCGAGGTGCCAATCCTTATGCTTACAGCTAAAGACGCGGTTGCCGATCGCGTGCGTGGTTTGGATGCTGGCGCCGACGATTATCTTGTCAAGCCGTTTGCGTTAAATGAATTGCTGGCGCGAGTGCGCGCATTGATTCGTCGCTCTAAGACCGAGACGCCTGACGTTTTGGAGTTTAACGATTTAAAGCTGGACACTGGAACGCACCAGGCATTCCGCGGCGAACATGCCGTCGAACTCACCGCTAAAGAATATGAACTGCTCGAACTCTTCTTGCGCAATCCACGGCAAGTTCTCACACGTGACCTGATCTATGATCGCGTCTGGGGATATGATTTTGGAGGCGAGAGCAACATCATCGAGGTCTATGTCCGTTACCTGCGTCAGAAAACAGAGCAATTTGGCGATCCGCGTCTGATTCACACTGTGCGGGGCGTAGGTTACGTGCTTCGGGAAACTGAGTGACTCTTCGAACTCGTTTGACTCTTTGGTATACGGCTGTCCTTGCCGCAGTGCTGCTGCTTTTCGGCAGCATCATTTTCTTCACCCTTACTTTCAGCATTACAAACCAAATTGAGGAAAACCTGAATCAAACGGCGGACGAGGTCCTGGAGACCTTGGCCGGTGGTATGCCTGAAGATCTGGCGATCACACTGCGCGCACTGGACCTGACCTCACAGGTCTCGGTGCAAATCATCAATATAAATGGTGACATTGTCTGGCAATCCAATAACGCTCCGGCGGTGACGGAACCATTTGATCCAGGGACGTTGTCGCTTCGTGAAAATGTGTTTACGACGCGACAGATTGGTGAGCACGGATATCGAGTGCTTACCGTACCGGTGATTACGCAGCCAACGCAGGAGGTTCTGGGTTATCTGCAGCTAGCCTCTTCACTTGAGGAAGTTGAGCTGGTTCGTCAGAGCTTGATGTATGGCTTGAGCGCAGGTGGAGCGTTGGTGCTCACTGCTGCGGGTGTCATTGGTTACCTAGCCGCTGGAGCGGCGCTAAGTCCGCTTGACCAAGTCACCTCAACTGCGCTGCAAATCACGCGGGCCGATGATCTGTCACGACGCATCCCTGTAATAGGCCCCCCAAAAGGCGAGGTGGGCAGCCTGATCTCGGCATTCAACGAGACACTGGAAAGGCTGGAAGGCTTTTTTCAGACCCAGCGACGTTTTATGGCCGATGTGTCGCATGAATTGCGCACCCCTCTCACGACTATCCGAGGAAACATCGATTTGATTAAGCAAATCGGCGAAGCGGATGAAGAATCTCTGGAGGCGATCAGCAGCGAGGTCGATCGAATGACCCGAATGGTTAAAGACCTGCTGTTGCTTGCTCAAGCGGAGACCGGAAAACTTCCACTTGCAGAGGATGTTGTAGAGTTAGACACTTTGATGTTGGAGGTCTATCAGCAATCAAAGGTGCTTGCAAATAAGCATATTAAACTTGAAATCGAACGTGAAGATCAAGCAAACGTGATCGGCGATCGGGATCGGATCAAACAGATTTTGCTCAATTTGGTGGCCAACGCGATCGAACACACACCCGATGGGGGTACTGTGCGGCTTGATCTAGCTTGTGAGGGGAAGCAGGCACGTTTGGGTGTAAGCGACACCGGCCCAGGAATCCCGGAAGCAGAACTGCCCCTGATTTTCGAACGCTTCTACAGGCGCGACCCTTCGAGGAAACGGAAAGCGTCAGGGGGAGCGGGATTAGGGCTTTCTATCGCTTACTGGATTGCAAAAATGCATGGTGGTGACCTACACGCGGAGTCAACTGTAGGTGAAGGCTCACGCTTTGAGTTGATCCTGCCGCTTATTGAATCACAATGTGATTAAGGCATGCCAAGTTTGAGCGGTATCAAGGGGAGCCCGCTAATTTGAGCTTGAAGTGAGCAGGGTTGAGGCGGCTGCAGCAGAGCAAAGGCTGGCGCCGCCTGCATGCAACCATCGTTCAAGCGTAGGGCTCGGGTGTCTGCCAAACTGGATATCTTCCCATATCCCTACCCCCCAAAGCACATAGCGTTGAGTCTCCTCCGGCCAGAGCTTTGGCGGAGCGTTCATGATGGAGTGACCGCCATTGTAGCCGGCCAGTGTAAGACGAATATCTTGTTCGCTACTCGCATAGCCATGGGCGAGGTAATCAAGGCCTCGGGAAGCGTTTACCTGTGGATCAAACGGGTCTTCCTGCGAACCGAAATGGAACGGCATAACCTGGAATATACCCATCGCTCCAGCTGAGGAACGAGCATACCGGTCTCCACATGACTCAATCTGCATAACTATGGCTATCAAGTCTGGGGGTAAACCAGACTGGTCTGCCCAATCGAAAATTGATCCCTCCCAGCGCACAACTTGTGGGCTGAAGTATTCGCTGTGAAAAACAGGTTCATGAGACTGCTGTTCTTGAGGCGCAACCGCTGCACTTGAGTGTAACGCTGGGGTTCTTGTATACGCAGCATGAAATGCAGGGCTAAGGATCCCGATCGCATGAACAGCGATCATTACGAAGAATATCAACAGCGAGAGGACGATCACTCGGTCAACGCGAAACGTGACAGTCTCTCCAGCAGGATTGTGGAGCAGACTGTCACGTTCTCGCGTCAAATCACAATCGTTCAACGTGTGATTCTCTTGTTCAGCGCGACCCCGGAATGGCGCGTGATCTTGAATGGCCGTTGCGGTTTGGTACCGGTTTGGGTGCCGGGCGAATGGTTTTATTTGCGTCCGAGCGTCCTGATGTAGACATCCTTCGCTTCTTTATACTAGTTGACCGGTTTGTGCCCGCGG
>JASFLN010000065.1:0-7314 GCA_050118075.1 Anaerolineales bacterium | reverse complement strand
AATCGGTTGGCGAGGGCTGAACCCAGGAATCCAGCTGCACCGGTCACAAGAAAATTCATCGAAAAAGTATCCTTCTAGCTCCTTGAGCGGAGCTCCGGAGGAGTCGGCATTATAACATGGCGTCTGAAACTCATTGACTTCTCAAATTCACTTGATACACTCCCGGTATGGAAATAAGTGCAACTCTTCGGTGGGTCCTGAACACGGGCCGGCGAGCGATTTTGATCGTGATTATGGTGGCGTTACTCGGCGGGAGCGTGATAGCGATTGAAACCCCACAGGCACAAACTCGAATCTTCACCCGCCCGGTTGAGTTTAATTTCCTGAACTGGACTCTCTCCGCAGTTTTTTCCAAGCTTGGGCAGTGGAGTTTAGGCTCGACCAACTATCTGGTGGAACCGGAACGTACTGAGCTCGTCAAAACGTACCTCGAAGACCTTGGCGAAACTCAACGTCTCCAGCGCCAATTAGAGGAACTTTACGGCACACCTGATAAGGACGATCTGGAAGAGGCGATCCAAAACGTCCACGCTGAACTTGAGGCCATACAGACGAAGGTTTCACGTTCACGTCCGGTGGTTGAGACCATCTTGCAGGAAGATGTGGGCATGCTACTTCAAGAGATGGATTTTGATATTGCGGGTGCTCCGTTCCCACCGGTGCTGATGCAATTCACACCGCTCCCTTCCGCCTTGATCGTCTCACCTCGTGACGAGATTCGTCAGGAAGCTAATATCACCCTCAAAGTTGGCTTGAGTATTGAAGAGCAGATCCAGCTTGAAGATCGCGTGGAAAGTGCGATGGGAGTGTCGGCTCTGGTCGTGCCGATCGGTGGGATGGGGACATACCCCACAATGATCCAGCAAAGCACGACCCTGTCCTGGGTCACAGAGGTCATCGCACATGAGTGGACGCATAATTATTTATCTCTGCACCCATTAGGCTTCAATTACAGCACAACCCCAGAATTGAGGACCATCAACGAGACCGTCGCTTCGCTGATCGGTGTCGATTTCAGCCGCAGGGTACTGGGTGCGAAGTATCCGGAATATTTACCTCCAGATCAACTCGATGTGCCTGCTGAGACACAACCTGAGCCGCCAGCGGAGGATGTCTTTGATTTTCGGGCGGAGATGCGGGAAACCCGTCTGAAGGTGGATGAACTCCTCGCGCAGGGAGAAATTGAGGTTGCAGAGGAGTATATGGAGGCGCGTCGGGTTTTCTTCTGGGAGCAAGGCTACCGGATCCGCAAGCTTAATCAGGCTTATTTCGCATTCCATGGTGCGTATGCTGACGAGCCTGGCGGTGCCGCCGGGGATGATCCAGTGGGCGGCGCTGTACGCACTCTGTGGCAAGAAATCAATTCGCCGAGAGACTTTTTGCGCAGGGTTGCAGGCATCTCCTCGTACGAAGCCCTGCAAGCAATGCTGCGTGAAGAACTTACCACTCGCTGATCAACGCTGTGAGAAGTGCGGTTCGCTGAGCGAGTGGTTTTGTTTCTATTTGTTCTTTATAGGTGTGTGCGCCACGTCCGAGTGCACCAAGCCCATCGAGGACTGACGCTCCATGTGCGGCGACAAAATTCGCATCCGATCCACCCCCTGTCCCCCCTTCTGACAAGTCGATTCCCAATTCAGTGGCGATCGCCTTAGCTTTCGAAAATGCCCTCATGATTTGCTGACTGCGTTCCATGGGGGGGCGGTTCCAGCCGCCCCTCACCTGCAGACGGGCTCCGTCGAGTTTTGGCTCTAGAGCATGCATCTCGTCGATGACTCGGTCGCCTTCCATCTTGGTCAATGCACGCACGTCCACACGCGCCCGACAGCGATCGGGGACGACGTTGGATCGCGTGCCGCCGTTGATGACACCGATGTTGAGCGTCGTATCCTCATCTTGTTCCGCAATCTGGAGCATCGCAGGTATCTGTGAAGCGATCTCAACAATCGCGTTTACACCACGCGATATTTCCGAGCCGGCATGAGCGGGGTAACCATGTGCTTCGACCTCAAAGCCGAGGATTCCCTTGCGCCAGGTTTTTAATGCTCCATCGGGAAGCGCAGGTTCGAGACAAAATACAATCTCATATTGCTCGGATAAATCTTCGATAAGCGCTCTGGAGGTCTTGCTTCCTGTCTCTTCATCAGAGGTGACCAGCAAGGACACCCGCTTCCCATTAAGACGATCCTCGTCTTGGATGACCTGCATGGCGGTCATCGCCATCGCGATGCTAATCTTCATGTCCAAAATACCAGGGCCGTAGATCGCTTCTTCTGTCCGTTTGTACGGCAAACGTTCGATCGTCCCGAGCGGATGAACGGTGTCCATATGAGTTAAGAGCAGCACGCTGCCAGAGTGCCGTGTTCCCCAGGTTCCCATCAGGTGATCGCCAGCGTTTGTTTGAGGAAAATATTGGATCTCTGCATCGAGGCTGGTCATCTCTTTTGCGAGTAAGAAACCCAATGCGTCGATTGACTGTTTGGATGTGCTCGGTGTCTCTAGCTTCACATAGGATTCAACCCTAGATATCAAGGATTCTATGTGCTGTTCGATCGTGTGGATGGGAATGGGTGCCATGCTTAGACTCCGCGTGGGGCTTATTGAACTGACTCAAGGTTATTGATGAAACTATTTTTAGTTCGCGTGTATGCAAATGTCAGCTGGTGTATAGGTCCTATTAGCGTAACCGTATTGCAGGGGTTCAAGTACTTGTGCAGGTTGTTGCTCGGCGAAACGTTGCGCACTGGCGCAGGCAACCCCTATGTCTTGGGTCTCTTCGTAGGTTTGCCAGTAGGTCTCGGCCAGGAGGCGTATGCCGTAACCAGGGCTGCCCTCCGAGCTGGATGCTTCTAGCATTTCTAGCGCTTGCCGGGCGGCATCCACACGGTCAAGCAGAAGATAAATGTTTAGCTGTCGATAGGTTGCGAATGCAGCTAGTTCGGCCTGGCCCGTTTCCCCTTTCACCCAATCATCCAATGTACCATCTTCACGTATGCGTTGATACATGATCAACGCAGCTTCAAGATTTCCGGCTGAAGCTGCATCATCTGCATCGTGCAGCAGGTGGATAC
The DNA here is from genome assembly GCA_050118075.1 of Anaerolineales bacterium. Classification (GTDB taxonomy): domain Bacteria; phylum Chloroflexota; class Anaerolineae; order Anaerolineales; family E44-bin32; genus E44-bin32. Next base: position 4,246 of record JASFLN010000065.1, on the reverse strand, counting down.
GGAATGTGGGAGGAGCAAGCTGCTCATCGAAGACGACAAAACCGGATCGCTCTGCAGACCAACCCCAGATGCGAGTAAATTGCCTGTAGGGACCCGCACCCACGGAGCTGATCCCCTGTGCCGTGATTTCAATTCGGTAGGTTCCGTCGCTCACGGGTCCAACGATCTCGATGAACGGTGAAGGTAAGTCATCTGAACGGCCTTCAAAAAGGTTCTTGAATCCCGATCGATCCCAGCGCAGGATTTCGATCTGCTTGAAACACGTGTGCGCCCCACAAGTTTCGCGGGAGTAGAGGATCTCCGTGATCCCGTCAGCGTTCAAGTCCTGTAAAGCGATCAGGACCGGCGGCCCAACGTTCTGGGTTGGAGCGGAGGAATAAGCAAGCTTATAGCGGTTTTTATCACATCGATATACCAGCATCGAGCCCTGGGGTTCTTCTTGTTGGTCATCCCCGTAAAGCATAACGAGGACATCCTCAAGTCCATCTGAAGTTAAATCGCGTCGGATGATATCTGCTGTCGATCCGCCTGGCCCAGGGATGGATGCCAGCCGGTCAGCCAGTGGTTCAACCAGTCCTCCCTGGTTTAAATACTCTTGCAGCTCAGATGCCCAACTGAATGAGGCGCTCAGGTCAGGCAGGGGCGGTGAGCCAGGCGGCACCAGACAGCCACTTTCAGGGGCCGGCGTAGGCGTATTTTGCGGGTTAGCGGTGGGCAGGTTTTCAATTTCTGGTGCAGCGCTGTTCATTTCCTCCGTCACAGCAGGAGCAGCAGGCACCTTCTGTGATGGTGCCTGCAGACAGGCGCCTAAGAGGATCGGGGCGATCAAGAGACCTGTTATCGTGCGTCGAAGAGGTCTCTGCGCATAAAATCCAGATTGGGAACTCCGTCTCAACATACAAGGAGTCTAAAGCATCCGATCTCGAGCAACAAGTGCAAGCTTCAACGCATTGCGTATAGATCGCCGATGAGCAGCTGGTTAATTTAAAGGTTTTGGCATGCTTGCCGTATACTTTAACGATGGACGTCTCATTACCTGTGGGGTCAGCACCGCCTTATGCAGGCCCGCTCGCTCGCTTTGTTCCACCGATGGACTATGGTGTGATCGGCCAAATCCTGACGTCATTTGATCTACCCGGTTCACATATCCTGGATCCATTTGGTGTATCTCCACGCGTAGCGATTGAAGCAGCAAAGTCTGACCGCGCTGTAGTTGTCATCTCAAATAACCCCATCAACCGTTTTGTTCTCGAATATACGCTGCACCCCATCTCAATTGCTGATTTACGCACCGCGCTGGCACAGATCGCAGCACTTCCAAAAGACGGTATGCGCATGGAGAACTTCATCCTCGATCTTTACAAAACCAACTGTGCTCGTTGTGGGGCGACCGTATCGGTGGATTTCTTCATCTGGGATAAAGATCTCGGTGGACCGACGCGTAAGGTGTATGCGTGTGACGCTTGCGCTCATGCAGGGGAAGTACCAGCCACCGAGGAAGACTGGGAACGAGCTCTCGATTACTCTCGACGAGGCTTGCATCATGCCATGGCCGTGGAACAGGTAGCTCCTCGCGGGGATCCTGATCGCAAACATGCCGAAACTGCACTGGCGGCTTATCCCGGTCGGGCGATCTACGCCATCACAACGCTACTGAATAAAGTTCAGCAGTTGCAGTTGGAAAAAGACCTGCAAGCTGCGGTCGACGCACTACTTCTTTCTGCGTTTGATGCTGGCAACTCGCTCTGGGGTTATCCGGATGGGCGTGAGCGACCCCGCCAATTGATCGCTTCCCAGCAGTATCGTGAATTTAATCTCTGGCGTGCAATGGAAGAAGCTCTCGGTGTGTGGGCGATGGAAGACCCCGGGGTGCAATCCAGAGTTCTCGAGACAGAGATCCAGCTTGTCCCAGGTGTAGTGCATATATTTCATGGATCCTATGCAAAATTAAACGAGATTCTGGGTCCTGGCAGCCTGGATCACCTCCTCACTGTACCGCCGCGTCCCAACCAAGCGTTCTGGACACTATCAGCACTTTGGGCTGCCTGGTTATGGGGGCAATCTGCGGCAGCGCCTATAAAAGTCGCATTGCGGCGCAGGCGTTATGATTGGGCCTGGCATGCTGGCGCGATGCACACAGTCATTCAACAGATTTCCCCACTGCTGAAAAAGCCGTCGAGATCTGTGGTTTATTTGCCAGAATCCGAGCCCGGTTTCTTTTCTGCACTCATGACCAGTTTCGATGCTGCAGGATACGATCTACAAGGTAGAGCCCTGCGAGCGCACGAAGGTCATGCCGTTACGTTATGGGAGCATCGGGATCCAAGCGAGCTAAGGTTGGATCCCGGTGTTGATAGTAAAGCATTGGGCGCCGCCTGTCGTGAGGTCCTGGAACGACGCTGTGAACCAGCCAGTTACGCGGTGGTTCACGCTGCAGGTTGGTCTTACCTGACGGGGAATCACCACCCACGCGCAATCCGGGATGCTGACACCCGTCAAGGCATGCAGATCCTTGGAGAGAAACTGAGTCAGGTGTTGAACGATCCAGAGTTATTCCAGCGCTTTGGACGCGGTGTTGAGCTCGAGACCGGCTTGTATTGGGTACAGGGTCGACCGGATTGTGGTTTGAGCTTATTCGATCGCGTGGAGCAGCTGGTTCTGGATCAACTCCGTGCTGGGAAGGCTATTCGAGTCGAGGCGTTGGATCGAAAGACTTGTCATATCCTACAGGGCTTGGAAACGCCAGGTAAGCGATTGGTACTCGCCGCTCTGCAGTCCTACGGAGAACCAAGCGAAGAAGGCTTTTGGAAGCTCCGGCCGGAGGACTTTGAAAAAGCGCGCGCTGAAGACGCACGTGAAATGCAAGCAGATCTGGCAAGTCTTGGTGAACAGCTTGGTTTTGAAGTAGAGCACCAGGAAAGGGTTAATTGGTTTGAGGGTGGTCAATTAGAATATCAATTCTTGATTCGGGAGACGGCGATATTGGGCGATATCCCGCTTCAAAGGACTGACCGCTTGATCTTAGTGATGCCAGGAGGGCGCGCTTCACTTCTGGCGGAGAAGTCCCGTCGTGATCCTCGCCTTCGTGATTGGCTACAAAGTAGCCCGCGTGTGCTCAAGTACAGGCATGTGCGTCGGCTGGTGAGCGAATCAACACTCAGGCGTGAAAATCTCAACGAAAGACTTTCGATCGATCCACCCGAACATCAAGATCCACAATTACCATTACTCTGATTTCAGGTTGTTCAATGATCTATTTAATGCTCATAAGTTTGTCGTGCTATCTCATCGGTTCAATACCCTTTTCCATCCTCATTACAAGGTTGCTCACGGGGGAGGATGTGCGCTCATCCGGTTCCGGGCATGCCGGCGCGACCAACACAATGCGCTCAGCCGGCTGGGCAGCTGGGGGTATTGTGTTGATCCTTGATCTGGCAAAGGGATGGCTTGCGATCTGGTTGGCGGATACGATCGCGGCTAGATCCGATCTTGCCCCAGTCCTATTGCGAACCGCGGCAGCTGCATTTGTCGTGATCGGACACTGCTGGCCGGTCTTTGCAGGTTTTCAGGGCGGGATGGGGATGGCGACATCGGGAGGTGCTTTGCTTTACGTGTGGCCGCTTGGCTTTATGCTCGGAATAGGTCTCGCAGCGGCAGCACAATTGATCCTGCGTCATTCCGCACGGGGCAATATCCTGACCGGGGTGACGCTAGCGCCGGTATGGTTTCTGTTTGGCGCAGGATGGCCCCGTGCGGGTGTGGCTATCGCCGTAGGTGTGGTGGTTGCGTTTCGAGCGATCTCAGACTGGAATCGTGAGTATCGTGAGTTGTGGTTTGACCGTGACGTTTGAAGGTCCTGTTCAGAGGCAGTGCGAGCCTTAACCTCCAGGGGGTGGGTTATTGGTTGGGCTCGCAGTCGGGGTTGGAGTTTCTGTTGGGGTTGGTGAAAATTCTGGTGTGTGAGTTTGAGTCGGTGTGGGCGTCACGGTTGATGTAGCGGTTGGCGTCGGTGTGGGCGTCGGTAGTGCAATGTTAAGGCGCAGCTCAACCACGGCCTTGCCGCCGCGCTCACTGCGAACGCCCAGCCTTAGTATGACAGGCCCGTTACTCAACTCTGAAATATCCCATTTAATCAGTTCGCTTACATTTTTAATGGCGTTTTGGCTGTGAGCGATATCTGGCCATGTGTTTTGTCCTTCATCACGTGCATATTCCAAAATCCAATCCTTGAAATCACCCGTGGCGG
>JASFLN010000064.1:0-7334 GCA_050118075.1 Anaerolineales bacterium | reverse complement strand
CCTCAACGGCACACGACTCAGAATTCTTCTCATCAACCTGGATCCTGAAAGTGCCCCCCGCCACCTGCGTACCTGAAAGCTCACCGCTGAAAGGTGTTTCGAGCTCCCAGGTGACCGCCGGGTACTGTTTGAAGAAAGCGCGCGCAAACGAACGGATCTCTTCACCCCCCTCTTGCCGTTCTCCGAACATCAGGTCTTCCCGCGTGGCCCCGTTCGCATAGAGGTTAACAACCTGATCGATCTCACCTGAGGACCAGGCTTCGGCGTAGGTGTCCAGCAGATTGCGGTCCGCCTCAATCTGTTGAATATCCTCTTCATCAGGGGATTGTTTCTCGATCGTTGGATGATCCTCAAAGAGCCCCCAGTAATAGATTAGATCGCCTCGTGCGCGCAACAGGTCAACTTCGATTAACGGATCCTCTTCTGAAAAAACATAGCCACCCAGGTTGAGTGGGAAGTACTCATATACTCCGAGGCACTCTCCTCCGGCAATGTAGAGACTTCGCGCACGCGTTTGTAGTCTGGGGAAAAACATCAAGACGTTACTCGCCATACTGGAGACATCTTCGGCGCCCACAATAGGTGTGTCGCCATCATCATGAATGATGTCCTCTGTGTAAACTTCGTCGAAAAGGTCCATGTCGTGCGCGCTCCAGAATTCCGCATGGGCCCGGGAGATCAATTCGCAATGCGCCTGATCTTCAAGGACTGCGGAGGCGGGTATTGGCCCCCTTTGGACCCCGCCAGCGGAGATCCCACATCCGGTCAACAGCAGGGTGATGACCCCGAGCAACCATCGGTTTTTCTTCATTTGATAGAGCTCCTTTCTATGCAGTGTATTAGGTTCGATGTACGTGTCCAGAAAGCAACCTTCCTTTCCTCAGTCCATTCCACATCCACAGCTTCTGCGAAGGATCAACGGACAGTCCAGCAGCAAGGGTGCGTGTTCTTCGACCTGGCCTTCAAAAAGCGCTTGAAGCCGTTCGACCGCCCTGGTGCCCATTTCGTACGCTGGCAGGTGCGCGGTCGTGAGCGGCGGTTCAGTAATCGCAGCCAGGTCGAAATCTCCATAAGCCGCCACGGCGATATCCTCAGGTATGGAGGCCCCGGATTCTTTTAGAGCCCTCATTACACCGATCGCCAGGTGATCATCCCCAGCGAAAATCGCACCCACACCTGCATCTCGATCGAGAAGCTCCATTGCTCCATCGAATCCACTCTCACTCAGAAAATCGTTCACCTCAACAACCAGGTTTGCATCGAATGCGTTTTTCTTATTCAGTGCGTGTTTGTAGCCACGAAAGACAGGCTCGACGCTCTCCCAATCTGTGGGTGCGGTCACCAACGCAACCCGTTCATATCCGTGTCCGAGCAGATGCTCCGTCACGCTTTTCGCAGCGCTTTCCGAATCGGGATTGACGGCATTCACTTGGATCTTTGGCGCATCGACGTAAACGATTGGGGGTAAACCTGTCGGGTCGAGCCCATCCTCAACCAATCGGATATCTCCCATGCTCACCACGATCAATCCGTCGACTTTCTTGGCGATCAGTTGATACAGATTGCGCCTGGCTAAGAATGGGTTGTCGTTGTTGTATGTGATTAGAGGCAGCAAACCGCTGCCAGCAGTCGTCTTGTGAATGCCCTCGATGAAGTGATTGTAGGCAAGCGAGGGTCCGGGAAGAAGGATACCGATCATGAATGAACGCGGATCATCTTCATGCCCGCTGAGCGTTCCGGCATCCAAGCGAAGCACGGTCGTACCTTTACGTGTCCGAATCGAAACCAGCCCGGCTGCTTCCAGGCGGTGATACGCCTCCCGCACGGTGTGCATGTGCACACCCAGATCGTCGGCCAACGCGCGGATTGGCGGCAGCGTGTCACCTTCCCTCACCATCCCGCTAGCGATCAGCCAGGTGAGCTGTTCGGTGAGCTGAACCACAATCGGTGTGTCCGCCTCGACGGCGATACGCAAACGGTCAGAAATATCTCCGGGAACGCTCATTGTTATATAATATTATAACTATCAGCGCCGCCGGCACAAGTCCGGTCGAGCTCGTCCTGCTTGAGAGACCTAGAAACCTTCAGGGTTTGTGATACAGTTGATCCCGGTCCGCTGAGCTAAAGGAGAAGACATGTCGATCCCCTCCCCCGTCGAGATCGCCCAGCGCTTGATCCGATTTAATACCGTCAACCCTCCCGGTGACGAGCAAGCTGCACAAGAATATCTGCGCGATCTGCTTGCTTCGGCCGGTTTCGATGTCGAATTCCTGACAAAGCAGCCCGGACGTCCCAACCTGATCACAAGGCTGACAGGCACGGGAGCTCGCCCGCCCCTGCTCTTCTACGCACATACGGATGTGGTCGGTACCCAAGGTCAGCAGTGGGATCAACCGCCCTTCGATGCGATCATCGAAGATGACCTGCTCTACGGGCGCGGCGCGCTGGACATGAAGGCCGGCGTCGCTATGCTCGTCTATGCACTCATCCAGGCCAAACAGGATGATTTGAAACCTTCCGGCGATATCCTGCTTGCGATCGTCGTCGACGAGGAGACCGGCGGATCACAGGGCATGCAGTTCCTGCTCGAGCAACATAGCGAGCTGTTTGACGGGATCCAACACGCTGTCGGGGAGTTCGGCGGTTTCCCGCTCTACGCATTTGGGAAAAAGTTCTACCGCATCGGTGTATCGCAGAAGCAGTATGCACATATCCAGCTGCGCCTCACCGCGCCAGGCGGTCATGGTTCGCTGCCGACTGGCGAAACCATCATGACCAAGCTCGGCAAAGCATTACACACTTTAGATGCTGCCAAGATGCCCTACTACAAGACCGAGCTGGCCGAGGAGATCATTCGCACCATTTGCGGCCAGGTGCCCCCAGCCGCTCAGGACACTCTACTGGCGCTGCTCGAGCCTGACACCTTCGAAGCTGCACTGGTGGACCTTGGGGCGAACAGTGAGCGATTTGAGAGCCTATTCCGTGACACAGCCAACGCCACCATCGTCCGCTCAGGGAGTAAATTTAACGTCATTCCCTCAGAAGCGCTGGTCGAGATTGATGCCCGCATCCTGCCCGGTCGCACGGCCGAGGATCTATTGGAAGAGATCCGAAAACTGCTGGGCGATCACGCCGAGATCGAAGTGCTCGCTTCAGGACCAACGACCAAATCTCATGTTGATTACGAACTCTTTGATACTCTGGCCGATATTTTAAAATCCTTGGATCCGGAAGGGATCCCGATCCCTTACCTTTTCAACGAGAGCCCGGATGGAAGACTGCTCGAGGCACACGGTCTGCAGAATTACGGCTTCCTGCCCATGAATTTACCGCCAGAGATCGACCTACCCTCTCTCATCCACGCCGAGAACGAGAGAGTGCCTGTCAAGTCAATCGAATTCGGAGCCCAAGCGCTCTTTGAATTGCTGCGCAGATACTGAAAAACAGCCATAGTATTTTTGGATAGGATTGGTCTGAAATTGATGGTATCATACGCCCCATCCTATGGAGGGACCTATGACCATTTTCCTCGTCCGTGTTTCTCTCTTCACCCTGCTGCCTCTTGTTGCAGCTGCCATTGCCAGCCGTTTCGACCCACGCATCCATTCCCGCAGCCAGCGGATGGAAACTTATCTTGTGTATCTATTCGGGCTGGGCGTTGCCGGTGGCGGTATCGGTGGGTTTTTCGGCCACATGTTCCTTTCTGATTTCATCGCCGAATCCGTCGGCTGGCCAGCCGGAAGCCCGTTCCAGTTGGAGATGGGGTTCACCAACCTGGCCGTCGGTGTGTTAGGGTTTATTGCCCTATCCCGCCGTGATGGTTTCCGCGAGGCGACCGTCATCGCCGTGACCGTGATAAGCGTTGGCGCCAGCATCGTGCACTTTATTGACATTTTCGAGACCGGCAATCTTGCCCCTGGCAACACAATCCAGAATATCAGCAACCTGCTCAAACCAGCGCTGTTGATCGGATTCCTTATCGCAAGCCGACGAGCAGATTCAAGCAGCAAAGCTAATCAAATCGCAGGGCAGGATTTAAGCTGGAGAGACTCTCACCTGCAAGCTGCGGGTTGGTTGACCGGCCTCGCTTCAAGTGGATTTGGAATCGGGTTCATGCTGGATTTGCCTGTGCTGGCCACGATCCTCGGAGCGCTTACCGGCGCAGCCGCGGCCTGGATCACGGTCGCCCGCCGGCGCTGAGCGGTTACTCTCCCTTTCACCAATTGTCTCATTACAGTACCTACAACGCGTGCCGCCCTGGAAAAATTCTTCTTCGCGGGGGTTTCCGAGATCCTCGGTGGGTTGGGCTTGATCCTGCCAGGGCTAACGCGCATCCAAACGCGGCTCACGCCTCTGGCTGCTGTAGGACTGGCACTGGTCATGCTTGGCGCAGTGGTCTGGCATCTTCAGCGAGGTGAATTTTCCACCATTGTGCTGAACCTGATCAATATCGCACTGGTCGCATTTATCGCCTATGGACGCTGGAAGCTCGTGCCGCTTGAAGATCGCGGCAGCACAGCAACCGCGATGTAATTCACATTATTTCATCGCAGTTGGAAACAGCGCCGCATAAAAGCGGCGCTGTTTCGATTAAATCCCAAGTCCTAGTTTATCGTTATCCACTCAATTGGAAGGTTCACCTTAATGTCATCATTTTAGGTCTTGATAGCTCGTATGATGTATCATTAGTTGATCAGCATTGAAAGCGTAAACACCTCATGACCTGGATCGATTTGCGATGACAATTCCCCCCACCCCTTACGAACTCATGCACTTCATCAAGCGCGAATTCGGACTGGGTGAGTCTCTTCCCGGTCTGCGTAAAAACTCTCAATTCCTTTATGCCGGGATCAGCACCTACCGCCGGCGCTCCAGTTTTCGGCATCTCTACGGCGAACCCGTAATCCTTGTTCATTCACGTAAGGCAAAGACCAAGGATGAAATCGAGCTTTTTCCGGATATCGTGTACCTGCTCTTGCAAGCATATCTTGAAGGCAAAGGGAAAGACGCTGTCGATTCACCATATGGAAAACTGGAAGATTTCCTCAAGTTGCGCGGGGTGACCACTCGCTATCCGAGTCTGTATACCAACGAAAGCTACTATGCTGCGATGGTGCGCGCGATTGCGAACAAACTTGAGGCTTAGTGAGTTAATCCCCGAGCATCATGGTTAGACAAATGAGGTCGCCCAACACCCCGAACCATCAAGAAACCTGCCGCCATCAACAGCAAGCCAGCTCCGTCGAACAGGATGAAGCGTGCTCCAGTGCGGATCAACGCGCCGAATTCCGCTGGGACCGACGCAATCAAAAGGCTCTCGCCCACCAACGCAATCAGCTGCTGGATGAGCACGATAATAAAAACTATCCGGTGTCGAACAGGGTTCCAAATGACAAGCGGATAAGTCGCGTTCCACATCAGGTACAGAATCCCAAAACCCTGAACCACGATTCGGCCGACCTCTCCTTGTAATTCATACCCGGAAGCAAATCTCATGGGTAAAAATAGATAGCCCAAAGCTGCGCTCAGATTCATTGCAAACACAACCGCCACAGACACTCGGGTAAACCAGATCGATGCTCGCCGTTTTCCTTCAACCATGCATCGATGATAGCGCGGATTTCTGGAATGGGGAAAAAGCTTGTAGGATATATCCAATACGAATGTCACGGATGTACTGGTTAATCGGATCTGACGAGTTCCGGTAAAAGGAACTATTGATGAGCACAAAATGGTTAACCCGCCTCAACGCGGATCCTACCGGTTGGCTTCTAGAAACTAATGACCCTGGTCCGCGCTACCTCACGCTGCGCGATGTGCTTGGGTTAGACCCTGAAGATGCCGAAACTCGCGCAGCGGCGGTTCAGGCGCATGAGCAAGGGCCGATAGTTGAACTACTTGACGCCATGCATCCGGAGGGGTTCTGGGCGAAGCCTGGACATGGTTATCTTCCAAAATACCGCAGTACAGTCTGGTCGCTCATCACACTAGCTCAGTTGGGCGCCCATAGCGATTACGATGAACGCATCGCCAGAGCGTGCGACTACGCACTTGAACACTCGTTAGCGGACGGTGGGCGGTTCTCCTCAACCGGTGCCCCTTCTGGCACAGTTGACTGTCTTCAGGGCAACATGTGCGCGGCTTTACTCTCCTTGGGAGTCGAATACGATCGCCTGGCTGAAGCGTATGAATGGATGGCGCGCACGGTCACCGGTGAAGGGCTTGCCCCAAATTCAGAACGCCAGGCTTCGCTGCGTTTTTATGCTGGAAAATGCGGACCAAATTTCGCCTGCGGAGCGAATAACAAGCTGCCGTGCGCATGGGGAGCAACAAAAGTTATGCTCGCCTTCGGATCGCTAGACGAGAAGCAGAAAACGGATTTGATTGAGAACGCGGTCCAATTCGGGATCGATTTTCTTCTGGGCGTTGACCCCGCGACGGCTGATTATCCCAACGGTTGGAATGATAAACCCAGCGGCAATTGGTGGAAGTTCGGTTTTCCGATCTTTTATGTCACCGATGTACTGCAGATTCTTGAGGCGCTCGTGGCTCTTGGATATGCGGGTGATCCGAGGCTCGCCAATGCGGTTGACCTTGTCCTGGATAAGCAGGACGAGCGTGGTCGCTGGCCTTTGGAATACTCCTACAAAGGGAAAACGTGGGCTGACTTCGGTGAAAAGAAAGCGCCGAATAAATGGGTCACGATCCGGGCTTTGAGGGTGCTAAAGAAGGTCCTGGAAGGGAAGGCTCCACCTCATAGAGTATGAAGCCCATCTTTAGTTACAGTAAGTTTGATCGTCAAATCAGATCTTATGCTCTGGGAAAATATATAGTATGCAGGGGTACGATACAACGTACCCCTGCGTATTAAGCATCCCATTCGTGGACCAGCGAATTTGACATATCCTAGTTTGTAGGGACACAGCCAGTCACGCCCTTCATCTTTAAAGCTCAACGTTCCTCAACAGCTGTGCATTAATCGCCACGATCACCGTGCTCAAAGACATCAACAGAGCACCGACCGCCGGCGACAGGACAAAACCGATCGGAGCGAGCACGCCGGCGGCTAGCGGCAACGCGATCACATTGTATCCCGTCGCCCAGATCAGGTTCTGGATCATCTTACGGTAGGTCTGGCGGCTCAACTCGATAATGCGGACAATGTCCAGCGGGTTGCTCTTGACCAGGATGATTCCGGCCGATTCGACGGCCACATCCGTCCCGCTTCCGATGGCGATCCCGACGTCGGCGCGCGTCAGCGCCGGGGCGTCGTTGACCCCATCGCCCACCATCGCCACCCGCTTGCCACCGGATTGCAGCTCCTGCACCTTCTT
>JASFLN010000063.1:0-7429 GCA_050118075.1 Anaerolineales bacterium | reverse complement strand
TTTCAATCTGGAGCAAGTCACGGATTGGGTGCTTTCTACATCCAAGTCTGCTGGGGAGGAATTCGGGGTGGAAGTGGCGTGCGTGCTCAGCGTTAATCGTCATGAGGCGGTGGACCTAGCAGAGCAGGTCGCAGACATTGCCATTGAAAGAAGTGATGATGGGGTGACGGGCATGGACCTGGCCGGTGATGAAGCGCGTTTCCCGGCTGAACCCTTCGAGGGCGCACTGCTGCGTGCAAAGGAAGCCGGATTGGGGATTACGGTCCATGCTGGGGAATGGGCGGGTGCTGAGAACGTCGGCATGGCAATAGAACGACTCCAGGCAGATAGGATCGGACACGGTATCCGAGTGCTCGAGGATGGAGAGATTTCCCACGTCGCTGTGAAGCATGAGGTAGTCTTCGAAGTGAGCCTTACAAGCAATTGGAAAACAGGCGCCGTGGATGATCTGCAATCCCATCCCATAACTGAGATGATCCAGGCCGGGCTAGCAATCGCGCTGACTACCGACGACCCCTCGATTTTTGAGACGACGCTGAGCTCTGAGTTTGTTCTCGCTGGTAAGTATTACGATTTTTCTATCGATTCGATCAAAGCCTTCAACTTGACCGCGCTGCAAGCGATGTTTATCTCAGCGCGTAAAAAGAAACTTCTGGAAAAAGAACTGGTTCAGGCCTACTGGGGGTCAGAGGTACCCGATGCATAGGATCGGTGACCTCGAATTTGCAATTGTCTCCGATGGCCGCGTCTGGGTAGATGCGGGTGGGCCGTTTGGATTAGTCCCCCGAGCTTTATATGAATCCATCCTCACTCCGACAGCGGACAACACGATCCCCATGGATCTTAATTGCCTGCTCCTGCGCTCCGAAGGCAAGGTTATATTAATTGACACCGGGCTGGGCAACAAACTTACGCCAGAGGCCGAAGCCCGTTGGGGGCTTGAAAGACCGCAGGGAGGTCTAATCGACCAATTGGCCCTGGAAGGGGTTGAACCGGAGGCTGTTGATCTGGTCTTGAATACCCATCTGCACACCGATCACTGCGGAGGCAATACGGTGGTAGGGGAATCAGGCCCAATCGCCACCTTCCCTAACGCCGAATACTGGGTCCAGCGCCTGGAGTGGTCCGAAGCGAGCCATCCGGACGCGCGCACTCGAGGAACCTACTTCTCAGCTAATTTCGAACCCCTATTAAAAAACGGTCAGCTGCGTCTACTGCACGGAAATATGCAGGTCACCAAACATATCCGCTGTGTGGTCACGCCCGGGCATACACGCGCACATCAATCGATCTTGCTTGAGATGGGTGCTTGGAAAGGACTCTACGTCGCCGATATGGCTTCGTATGTGGTTAACATGGAAAAAACAGCCTGGCTAACTGCGTATGACGTGCTCCCATTGGAAAATATAGCCACGAAAGAACGCTGGCAGCGGTGGGCGCTTGAAAACGAAGCCTGGCTTTTCTTTGAGCATGATCCTCAAATAAAAATCGCCCAACTTCATACCGAAGATGGACGATTAAAAGCTGAGCCAATTGATGTGGAGACGCTTGCTACTGGGTAGCTTCCCAGGTGGCTACCGCTTCCCGGATCAGCTCCTGGACCTCGGGGTCTGGCACTTCAGCCAGCTCGTAGCTGTGCACACCAATTAAAACACGCGCCATCCCGCCAGGCCCCTCGATTAAGCGAACGGCGAGCTCAGAACGTCCACTTGATTCAATGCGTTCCTGAAGGATTGCATTGATCTGTTCGATCATCGTTGACGGTTTGTGATCGGCGACTTGTCCTTCTCCTTCAGCTGCGGTTTCTTTCTCCGATGGGGATTTCTGCTGAGGTCTTTGGACCCATTCACTTAAATCTGAGGCTGCGTATTCAATCCGGATCCAATCTGGGGATGATCTCAGATCATCAGGCGATGTGTATTCACGATCGCCAACCTTGATGATTAATTTTCCGGTGACATCATCACGCATTAAAGTTGCGACCTGAATGCGGGTTGATGTTCTGTCGGGCGCTTCGGGGGCTTCCGGTGCGCTTGTCTCGTCGCGATCTTGCTCTACGTCGCTCGCCGATTCCTGTGAGGGCGCCTCCATCAGCGCCGACTCAACAGATGGGGAGGCCTCCATCTCCGCTGCTGCAGCATCGGGAGACTCCTCATCCAGCTGCTCCTCGGTTGGAGCCGCTTCGGTTTCGAGTTCACCCGGGACGACCTCCACTGGTTCATCTGCGATTTGCAGTTCGTCCTCTTCCTCTTCTTCGTCGCCGGACGTGATCACCATATACGCAACAACAGCCAGTGCTATCCCAGCAATGATGAGTACAATGCCAATAATCAGTGCGCTATTCATGGTATGTTCTCCCGCTGACAATCCGGACAGTAATAGGTCCCCCGCTGACCGACGACGGTCCGTTGGATCGGTGTTCCACAATTTTCACAGGGGTTGCCCTCTTGTTTATACACAAGAAAGTGATTCTGGTAATCTCCACCACGATAAACCCAGTCGATACTGGCTCCATTATGACGGATTCCTTCAAACATTGAAGTGCGAATTGATTCCCATAGTCTTTCAATCTCACGGATCGTAAGCGTATCACTCTTTCGCAGTGGGTGGAGCTGAGCGCGGTAAAGTGCTTCGTCGACATAGATATTGCCCATACCGGCCAGGAATGATTGATCTAACAAAAGCGGCTTCAATTGTCGTCGATGTTTGTGGAGCCGTTGCTTGAAAAGATCGACTGTAAATGATTCGTCCAACGGCTCCGGTCCCAGGCTGCCCAGCACATCGTGCGGTTCTTCGGTCCAATAAATACGGCCAAATTTACGTGCGTCGCTAAATCGTAATTCCCAACCATTATCAAGATAAAACGTTGAATGCACATAATCCTCAATCTCAGATCCTGCAGGTCGCAGGAAGAGATCACCGCTCATTCTGAGGTGGATCAGGAGTGTGCCCAGATCGAGTGGAAAGACGAGGAATTTTGCCCGGCGATCGACGGATTGAACCGTCCGGTTCTTAATCCGTCGTCGGAAGGTTGAAATGGAGGGGCGATCCACGTGGCGGGGCCAGGAGGTTGAAAAGCGGACAATCCGCCGGCCGGGAAGGGGTGGACCGCCGTTTCCGGTTCGCAGTGAGCGTGCGATGGTTTCGACTTCGGGTAATTCAGGCATCGAGAGCGATTATACCCAGCGTGCAGGGCAGAGCCAAGAAGGACGCTAGTGGAATGTGATCAGCTCGTCGATTTGATCCAATTTCGCTGGTCCGATTCCTGAGACGTTGAGAAGTTCGTCAGTTTCCTGGAACCATCCGTGCTCTTCGCGGTACTCTACAATGCTTGTGGCCAGACTGGGGCCAATGCCTGGCAGCTGCTCGAGTTGGACTGCATCCGCAGTGTTGATGTTCAGGATCTGGTGGTTTGTTTCTGATTCGGATTGGATCGCATCGGTTTTCGGTGTGGTTTGGGTTTGTAGGGGAATATAAACTTGTTCTCCATCCCGCAATTCTTGAGCCAGATTGATACGAGATAAATCCGCTTCCTCAGCCGGACCTCCGGCTGCATTGATAGCCTGCTCCACAATCGATCCAGGTGCGAGCTGGACCACGCCGGGCGCGTTGACCGCGCCCGCTACATGGATCTGTATTGGGCCTTGAGTGGGGGCAGGGTAGAGCTTTACGCTGTAGCGTGGATGAGGGCGGATTAAGAGAAGAAGCAAACCCGCAGAAAATAAGCCCATGAACAAACCGCCGACAAATGTGATTAACTTCTGAAGCATGGCTCTCCCCCTCTGGAGGTATAAGTTCATTATAGAGCAGTCTGGAGCCGGATTCAAAAGGGTATAATCTGCGCATGCCTACATATTATTCCGGCCAAGGGGATGACGGGTACACCAGCTTGCTGGGATCAGGGAAGGTGCCGAAATACGATCTGCGCCCGGATACTTATGGAGCGCTAGACGAAGCTTCCGCAGCATTGGGTTTAAGCCGGTCGTTTGCCCAGTCTCAAATAACGGTTGAATTGATTGTCACGGTTCAACGCGATCTCTATCGCATTATGGCGGAGGTGGCTGCACTGCCTGAGGATGCTGCGAGGCTGGAACGCTTTGGTAAGGAGCGCCTCGAGTGGATTGAGGGCGAGATTCAGGTCATCGGTGATCAAATTGAGATGCCCAGCGGGTTTGTGGTGCCCGGCGATTCGCGCAGCGGCGCAGCGGTAGATTTGGCACGCACGACCGTCAGACGTGCCGAGCGACTGGTAGCTCGAATGGTCCACGAAGGGCTGCTCGACAACCCAGTTATTTTGCCCTACATAAACCGTGTTTCGTCATTGTGTTTCATCCTGGCGCTCTGGGAAAATTTGCAATCAGGGGTTGAATCGCCAACACTGGCAAAAAGCGACGACAAATGACTGGAACGTGGATCAACGTCGCTACCGTTCTCATAGGAAGCGTATTGGGTTTGATTTTCGGAGCGCGCCTTTCCGAGCGCGCCCGTCAAAGTGTCACCACAGTCTTAGGCTTGTTCACCTTTCTACTGGGCGTTTCCCTTTTCGCAGAGGGGGTGCAGGATCCCAGCGAAAATCTATTGATCCCATTGATCAGCCTATTGGTGGGAGCTTTAATTGGTGAGCGCCTCGGTATTGAGCGCTGGATGAGAGACCTCGGTGCAAAACTGGAAGCGCGCTTTGCGGGTGGTTCTGGCGAAGTTACTGAAGGGAATCGCTTCATTCACGGTTTTGTAACTGCCAGCTTGCTGTTCTGCGTCGGTCCAATGACGATCATTGGCTCAATCCAGGATGGGTTAACCGGCGATTACCAACTGCTGGCGATCAAGTCCGTGATGGATGGGTTTGCTTCGCTGGCGCTGGCTTCAAGTTTTGGTGTGGGAGTGATTTTCTCGGTGCTGATCGTGCTGCTTTATCAAGGGGGTTTAACATTAGCAGCTGCGCAAGTGCAGGCTTTTGTAAGCCCTCATATGCTGGCCGAAATTTCTGTCGTTGGCGGGGTTCTGCTGTTGGCGTTGGCTATTGGGCCATTGTTGGAATTGAAACAAGTGCGTACGGCTAACCTCTTGCCGGCGCTTGTGGTTGCCCCCGTGCTGGTCTTACTGTTATCGGTCTTGATCTAGGGATTCTTAGATAAACCAGCGGGCGTCCACTGGACGCCCGCTTTTTCATTCACACTCGACGAGCTCAACTGCTTACTGGGGCTCAACCTCTGCCAGTGCTTGCTCGATTTCGATCGCAAACTGGTCAAAGGGTAGTGCACCCACAACTAATCTTCCATTGATTAAAAAACTAGGGGTGGAATTTATGCCAGCTTCACGCGCCAACTGGATATCTTGGTTGAGCTGCTCTCGATACTGTTCTTCAGACAGGCATTGATCGAAGGTTGAGTCAAGCTCCAGGGTGTCAGCCATCGCTTCGAGCCTTGGAATTGTGAAGCTACCAGCATTTTCACCAATTCGATTAGCGAAGAGCATGTCGTGATACTCCCAGAAACGGTTCTGTTCGGCTGCGCAGTAACTGGCGAGGGCGGCTGCATGGGATTCTTTGCGCGCTGAACTTTGATCTATCACTGGAAAGCTGCGATAGGTAAAAAAGACCTCACCGGTGTTCACATAATTTGTTACAACCTGAGCGAGCGTCTCATCGTGGAAAAAATTACAGGCTGAACATTGAAAGTCTGAAAATTCTACGATCTGGACCGGTGCGTTCGGATCCCCCATGGTCCGACCTTCGGTTTGATCCGGATAATCATAAAAATCTGGAGTGACGATGCCGCTGATTGCCGCCTGTGTACGGAATATGATCAGCGCGGTGATGACCAGTGCAACGCCGGCGATGATGACTGCTCCGGTCAGGATCGTCCGTCTACGTTCTTCTATGCGCCTCTGTCGGATTTGTTCACGTTTACTCATTGAACCTCCTCACGTCCATATTCTGAATACTGCCATAAATGATCGATCATATCTATATCACATCAAATATGGATTGTACTGCACAAATAGTCCACATCGGGTCGAACTGGCAGATATAATGTGAACTAGACCGTAAGTGAGGTGGAGTATGGATTTACTTAGTCAAGTTCTGAATTTACCAATCCTGATCATCGTTCTGTTTGTCATCGCTTTTCTTTCTTCGGCGATTAAGATTGTTCAGGAATATGAGCGCGGCGTCATCTTTCGACTTGGCCGTCTTATCGGCGCTAAGGGACCCGGGTTGTTCTTCATCATCCCGATCATCGACTCGATGGTGAAGGTTGACCTGCGTGTCGTTACCCTGGATGTGCCTTCGCAAGAGGTCATTACACGCGATAATGTCACCGTTAAAGTCAATGCGGTGGTTTTCTTCCGTGTCGTCGATCCCAGCGCAGCGATCGTACAGGTCGAAGATTTCCAACGTGCGACCTGGAATATCTCTCAAACCACACTGCGCAACGTCGTGGGACAGTCAGAATTAGATGACTTGCTCGCCAATCGTGAAGAGATCAACCATAACCTTCAGCAGATCATCGACGAGGCCACAGAACCTTGGGGTGTGAAAGTGAGCATCGTTGAAGTGAAGGACGTGGAGCTGCCGCAGAGCATGCAGCGTGCCATGGCCAAACAAGCAGAAGCAGAACGGGAGAAGCGCGCCAAGATCGTGCATGCTTCTGGTGAGTTCGAAGCTGCGCGGCAACTATCAGATGCAGCCAATCTCATGTCAGTCAACCCGGTCTCGGTCCAGCTGCGTTACCTGCAGACGCTCACCGAGATATCGGTTGAAAAGAACAGCACAATCATCTTCCCGGTGCCAGTCGATCTTCTGGAAGGGCTTTATCGAACCTTCAAACCAGAAGAGTGAAGGCCGCAGAACGTAGAATGGAACATCCAAGAACAATCCCCCTAAGGGGATTGTTCTGATTACCGGACTTTGCCATATTCTTCTTCAGAGGGAATAGGTGTACATCGGGTAGCGCTGACCGGTGAGTTCAAATCCAAGCGATGAATAGAGCCGTTGGCTGCCAAAATTATCCGCTTGTGTGTTTACGGTTACTCGGTCGAACCCCCGTTGGGCGATATGCTTGAGCAAATCCACGACGAGTGCACGGCCGATGCCTTGCCTTTGATGCGCTTTCTTGACGGCCAGTCGGGCGAGATGCGCGCCTAGAGCCGATGCCGTGCTGATCTGGTACCCGACCAGCTCATCCTCCAGTTCACAAACCGTGGCGTAAGTAGCCAGTCGACTCGCGGTGGCGAGGGTATGGATCGAATTCTGCCAGGCTGGGTCAAATGCGTCGTGATCGATGTTTTCCACTACCGACAGATCAGTTTGACGCATCCGACGCATGGTCAGACGCCTGTCACGCTCCAAAACGCCTGCGCTCCCGCTCCACTCGTAGAAAATGACTTCGTTCGTTTGCACGAAACCAGAAGCTTTAAGCAGCGGTCCAAA
>JASFLN010000062.1:0-7514 GCA_050118075.1 Anaerolineales bacterium | reverse complement strand
CCAACCAGATATTCAGAAACTGGTTTGCTGTCCGATTGATGGGCTACCAATTCTTATTCCTTGAGAGTCAGAGATTCTATCGTTCGGAGGGAACTGCGGAGCAGAACGAGTGGCTGCGCCAGCTCCTCACGGAACATGATGGCCCGACCGTTGGTGTATTTCATATCGCGACCTACACAAGTGGAAGACATGAGAACGATGGGCTCCCGATCCAACAATCGTGGATACCCTATTTCGAACAGGCAAACACCCCACTCATTCTCTCTGGTCACGATCACAATTACGAGCGGCTGAACATCGGAGGTATCACATATATCGTTAGTGGTGGAGGTTCAGGCAAGCTTTACAGTATTGATCTACCAGTAGAGGGATCACAGGTCTTCGCGGCTGAATCCCATTTCGTGCTACTGGATATCTATCGGGACCAAATAGAAATTGAAAGCATCAATGCTTTCGGCGATGTGATCGATCGGGTTTCTATCCCCGTTGAGTGGTGAACTGAAGTTTCAATAGAGATCCTGTCCTTTAGCGAGAGAACCCCTGGGATTACAGGGGGTCCTTTGTGATACACTTTTCACTGGCCGCTTACCGACGAATAAACGACGGAAGGCGGCCAGTGTTTATGATTTGAACGACACATATGTCTGAGTTTCATGAATCGTATCAACGAGAAAGCCAATGCAGAAAAACAAGATCGTTATTCTTAGAGATATCAAAAAAACATTCATGCGCGGAGATCAAGAACGAGCCGTACTGAAAGGTGTGAGCGCGGAGTTTTTACCCGGAGAATTTATCGCTATTCGCGGACGAAGTGGCAGCGGGAAGACGACGTTGTTGAACTTAATCGCTGGCATCGACGAACCCTCGGGTGGCGAGATACTCTTTGGTGATGACAATCTAACCCGTATGACGCCGAAAGAACGCACGCTTTTTCGGCGGGAACATATCGGGTTTGTATTCCAATTTTTCAATCTTATTCCAACTCTAACAGTTTTAGAGAACGTTCTTCTGCCTGCAGAACTGGCAGACCGGAAAACAGCCGAGATGGAGAAACGGGCAGTCGAGCTGCTCGAACGAGTGGAGTTGGAAGGCAGGACCCCCGATTTTCCGGACATCCTATCTGGAGGCGAGCAGCAGCGTGTCGCGATCGCGCGGGCGGTGCTTCTGGAACCCACTGTAATCTTAGCCGATGAGCCTACTGGGAACCTGGACCGTTCCACCGGCGTAGAAGTTCTGCAATTATTGAACGACGTCCGCCAAGAATTCCAGACAACATTAATCATGGTAACTCACAGTCATTCGCTTGCGGAGCAGGCGGACCGGGTGCTGGGCATTGAAAATGGTGCGCTCGCCTCTCTCAGTGAAGGTGTAAAAGCAAAGCATGGATAGACGATCGTGATCAGTCCCGGACTCCTCAGAGCAGGGTTGCGTGATCTCTTAAGACGCCCACTCCAGGTTTTCCTGATGGTGCTTGGCGTTGCATTGGGGGTCGCGGTGATCGTCGCTATTGATCTGGCCAATCAGAGTGCTTCCACAGCATTCTCAATCAGTCGTGAGTCGTTAACCGGCAGGACCACACACCAGATTGTTGGTGGTCCCGCTGGTGTGGAAGAGGAGCTGTACAAAGAGCTGCGGGTCGAAAAAGGGGTTCGCCTGAGCGCTCCAGTGGTGGAAGCAATCGGGATCTCCCCTCAGCTTGACGGTATGCCCTTGCGCATACTGGGTGTTGATGCCATCGCTGAGGCGCCCTTTCGAGATTACCTTCCGGTTAGGAACACTGGCGAGCCAGGCTTCGAGCGATTTTTTCTAGACCCCAATGCGGTGATCATCAGTCAAGCTCTCTCAGAGCGATATGGCTTAAGACCCGGTGACCCCCTTCAAATCCAGGTGAATGAACACCTTGAAACGCTGAACATTCTCGGGGTTGTTGACCCCTCGAATGAGAGGAGCAGTCAGGGACTTGAGGATGTCTTGCTGATGGATGTAGGTGCAGCTCAGGAGCTGCTTAAGATGCAGGATCGGCTAACCCGGATCGATTTAATTCTGGATGAAGGGCAGGTTGAGGAACTACGTTCCTTGCTTCCGGTAAATGTTCAACTTATCCCTGCCAGTGAGCAGGAGCAAACATTAAACCAGCTCACCGATGCCTTTGAGTTAAATCTGCAAGCCCTCAGTCTATTAGCGTTGGTTGTGGGTATGTTCCTCATCTACAACACAACCATGTTTTCAGTCATTAAACGCCGTGAGGTCTTCGGTATCATGCGCACGCTTGGTGCGACACCAGAACAGATTCTGGTCATGATCCTGATTGAAGCGAGCCTGGTTGCAGCCGTTGGATCTGTGCTCGGCCTCGGTTTAGGCATCGTGCTTGGTCGTGGTGCGGTGTTGCTTGTCTCGCAAACGATCAATGACTTTTATTTTGTGGTGAACGTTCGAGAAGTGGAGTTGGCGCTTGGGACTGCCCTGAAGGGATTGGGAGGGGGATTGCTAGCTGCAGTCATCGCAAGTTTTGGGCCGGCGTTAGAAGCAGCACGCGTGTCGCCGGTGCAAGCCCTGCAGCGCAGCCGCGTCGAAGCGCGTGCAATCCAGTGGTCCACGAAAGCAGCCTATGCAGGTATGCTCCTCATTGGTATTGGAACAGCCGTGCTGCTGATCATCCAGGAATCACTCATCGCGAGCTTTGTTGGGCTTTTCCTCCTGTTAATCGGCCTGGCGGCACTTGTGCCGGCGTTGATGGTGTTAGGGATGCGAGCGCTGAGACCACTGCTTTCCAGAGTCGCCGGTCCACTTGGTCGGATGGCATCCGGAACGGTGATCAAGTCGTTGAGCCGCACCGGAGTGGCTGTTGCCGCCCTGATGGTCTCGCTCTCTGTGGCTATCGGTGTGGGGATCATGATCGCGAGCTTCCGCTCCACCGTCGTGGACTGGCTTGGTCTGACGCTGCGGGCTGACATTTATATCTCAGCCCCGGTTGTCAGTGGTACAAGGCCTATGGCATCCCTTTCAGGTGATCTTATCGAGCCGCTCGCCGCCATCCCGGGTGTAGAGGCAGTCGAGTCGGTCCGGACCGTAACCGTGCAGAGTGAGCTGGGTGAGGTGCTCCTGCTTGCAGTCGATGCAGGGCAGCAGCGGGATGCAGAACTTTATCGTTTTGCAGAGGGGAGCGCAGATCAAGCCTGGCAGAGGGTACTTGAGGGGGCGGTTATCGTCAGTGAACCATTTGCATATCGATACGATATCCCACCTGAGGGTGGCGAGATCACGTTGATCACGGACAAAGGAAAACGGACGTTCGACGTTGTGGGCGTGTATTACGACTATTCCGCTGAGCGGGGCACATTGCTCATGAATCTGGACGTATACCGTTCACTCTGGGATGATCAAGCGGTTTCATCAATGGCAGTTTTCACATCGGGTGAACGCGAACTTACCGCGGTAGCGGAAGACATTCGCAGCGTGCTTTCTGGCACGGGTTTGCAGGTACAGTTGAATAAAGAGCTGCGTGAAGAAGCCCTGATTATCTTTGATCGGACCTTCCTGATCACCTCCGCATTGCGAATCCTCGCGATTGTGGTGGCGTTTATTGGGGTTATGAGTGCCTTGATGGCGCTGTTGATGGAACGAGCGCGGGAATTTGCTACCATGCAGGCACTTGGCTTAACCGGCCGAGATTTATGGAAACTGATCTTCATGGAGACCGGTTTGATGGGTGCTACAGCCGGGCTGCTTTCCTTCCCGACGGGTGTGATCCTGGCGATTGTTCTGATCTACGTCATCAATCTGCGTTCCTTCGGGTGGACGATTCAATTGTCTATAAGCACTTTCATATTTCTTGGTGCGTTTGCGACAGCAATCGCGGCAGCTCTGATCGCCGGGATCTACCCCGGCTGGCGATTGGTCCGGCTGCCAGTCGCAGACAATCTGAGGGGGGAGTAATCATGAAACGGATCCATCGAAGCGCGCTGCCCATCTTATTTGTTCTCTCCGTCGCTCTAACAGCGTGTACCACTGCTTCCATCTCGAACGTGCAAAATACGAGCGAAGTTGAACTCCTGCTCGATGAACAAAGCAAAGTTCCACAATTCGCTCGTGCCACCAATGTACGCCAGTTTGAGTTTCCGGAAGACCACGGTCCTCATTTCGAATACCAGACGGAATGGTGGTATTACACCGGGAATCTTCAAACGGAGGATGGTCGACGGTTCGGCTATCAGTTCACAATCTTCCGCCGGGGGCTTGCCCCGGGAGTACCGCCTGATGAAGGCTTAAGTACAAATCAAATTTACTTTGCCCATTTCGCGCTGACTGACGTTTCAGCAGAACGTCATTATTACGATGAACGTTTCAGCCGTGGAGCATCTGGTCTAGCCGGAGCACGGTCATCCCCCTTCAGCGCCTGGGTTGAGGATTGGAGCGTGGTCAGTGCTGCAGCAGGAGCGGAAGCTGTGCGGATTACCGCAACGGTAGAGGGTATCGAGTTGGATTTGAATCTGACAGCGATCAAACCGATTGTGAAACATGGAAATCAGGGTCTGGATCCAAAAAGCGATGAGCCCGGAAATGCTTCCTACTACTTGAGTTACACGCGCATGCAAACAGATGGTGAACTACTTGTTGAGGGACAATCATTCGATGTTAATGGTCTGAGTTGGTTTGATCATGAGTGGAGTACAAGCGTCCTTGGCGAGAATGCAGTGGGGTGGGACTGGTTCGGTTTACAACTTGATGATGGGCGTGAACTGATGCTGTATTACGTGCGCCTTGCCGATGGCACAATCGATCCAGTTTCCGGTGGCACATACGTGGATTCTGATGGGAGGACAATCAATCTCTCCTCATCAGAGGTAAAGATCGAAGCTCTGGGGACATGGGTGAGCGAGGAGAGTGGTGCAGAGTATCCAAGCGGCTGGGAAATTTCGCTGCCGACATTGGATATAGAGATAATCGTTGAACCGGTTATCGATGCCCAGGAGATGAGGGTAAGTTTCACCTATTGGGAGGGCGCCGTCTTGATTTCAGGAGAGCAAGCTGATGCAATCCTTTCAGGGAGCGGTTACGTCGAGCTGACAGGATACCTCGAAAGTATGGAAGGTGTGCTCTCCTAGAGGGGCAATAAGACTGGAACTGACACCGTAGGGAATTGAATAGTTCCAGCGTTCCGTGTTTAAATGAAGCACCTCCGGACTTGAGGGGGACAAGCCCGGAGGCGGTCGCGACATTGGCAAAAAAGCCACGTGACGACGTAATCATTCTAAACAGGCGAGCGGAGTCCTTCCATAGCACGAAAGTCCCAAAAATGACCTGTTAGGATCGGATTGCTGCGAGTATTTCCTGACTGTGCTCTGCTGGTTTAACATTCTCGAAGACCTGTTTGATCTTTCCTTTTTTATCAATGATGAAGGTCGTGCGATGCACGCCTTCGTACTCCCGCCCCATGAACTTTTTAGGCCCCCAAACACCGTATGCTGCTGCGATTGAGTGATCCTCGTCGGCAATGAGTGGGAAGGGTAGATCCCACTTTTTCTTGAAATTCGCCTGTTTCTTCACCGTATCGGGACTTACGCCCAGGATGACAACATCCGCTTCTTCATATGCACTGTAGTCATCTCGGAAAGCACACGCTTCTTTCGTGCAACCAGGTGTGTCTGCTCGCGGGTAAAAGTACAAAATAACTTCTTTACCACGGTAATCCGAGAGCTTGATGGGTTCTCCGCCATCATCGAGGGACTCAAACTCTGGTGCCGATGTACCTACTTCTGGTAAGTTCATATTCACCTCCTGCTGGATTTCACGTTCAGTCTTTATTGAGATGCATTCATTACTGCAATTGTTTCACCCATTGGTTGAATATCATATCCTGGTAGTGCAGCCACCATGCTCCTGAATTCTTTATCCTTGAGCACATCCATGAGCGGCTGCAGCTTGGTGGATGCAAGATATTCGGATGGGATGACCAGATCGTAGCGCTCCTGATAGAGGGGTATAAAGCCCAAATTGAGCGCTTCTGCTGCGGCGCGGATAGCGAGACCTGTATCGGCTCGGCCAGAAGCCACCGATGCGGCGACCATCAGGTGGGTAAATTCCTCACGCTCGTAACCTTGAATATCGTCCCCTGGAACATGAATTTCTTCGAGATGATAATCGAGAAGGATTCGTGTACCAGACCCTCGCTGCCGATTAACGAATCGGACATCCTCACGTTTCAGA
Organism: Anaerolineales bacterium; assembly: GCA_050118075.1. Lineage (GTDB taxonomy): Bacteria > Chloroflexota > Anaerolineae > Anaerolineales > E44-bin32 > E44-bin32. The sequence goes on along the minus strand of JASFLN010000062.1, from coordinate 1,307 downwards.
TCTGCCAGACTGTTGATTTCTTTGGGGTTATCGGGCAGAACGATCAGGCCTTGTTCACGATGGACCAAACCTATAACGTGGACGGAAATTTCTGGAAGGTAGCGGTGGATATAGGCCAGGTTGAACGTACCACTTTCAGGATCAAGTAAGTGACTCCCGGCAATATGGGCTTCGCCACGTTTTAGGGCTAGAAGGCCACCCAGACTGCCAAGGTTAGCGGAGGTCAGGCGTGAACCTCGTTGGGCTAAAAATTGGGCTATAAGATCCAGGGTCAGGTCGTGGGAGCCCAAAGCCATTATGGTTCGCTCAAGAAGGTCACGTGGTGTATAGAGACGGACTTTGACCTGCTCTCCTGCGCTGTGTCCCTGGACACCGCTGGGGATCACGACAATGCCGTCCGCACGAACAAGCGAGCTGATAACGCCTGCGCCGCGTGAGAGTGGGGCAGCGACCCATGTTCCACTGACCTCACCCGCGATCACGCGAAGATATTCATCATCACCGGCGCTGGAGTGAACCTTCCGGGTGAGTTTTGCTGTGATCCCCTGGGGGGTGAACTGCTGCTTCCCGATCCAGTGCTGAATCAATGGGCGCACAAAGATCTCACCCGTGAGCGCCGCCGAGACCGGGTAGCCCGGGACACCGATCACAGGGGTGGGGTCATCGCCGTCACTGCCGAGGATCATCCCCAGAATTACGGGATGCCCAGGCCGGACTGCGATGCCGTGGACTAGCAATTCGCCTAGATCTGAAATCACACGCGAGGTAAAATCCTCTGACCCCGCCGAAGACCCCGCGTTGATTAAAACCAGGTCACTGTTGGCAGCTGCCAGAAGTACAGCTTGTTTTAGTTGGTCGATATCATCGGGGATAATTTGAAATCGTTCGGCAGTACCACCCCATTCCTCAACTTGAGCGGCGAGAACTAGTGAATTGAACTCAATGATCTCGCCCGGACCAGCCTCGACACCAAGAGGTACTAATTCCGTGCCGGAAGGGATGATCGTGACGTGCGGTCGGCGCCATACATCTACACTGGTATGACCGCTGGCAGCAATTGCGCCCAAATCCACTGGTCTGAGCTCATGTCCAGAGGGAAGGACAAGTTCAGTTGCCACCATGTCCTCACCCATGAAACGCACGTTCTTCCAGGGGCTGATTGCAGAAAGGATCCGGATTGCTTCTTTTTTGGTTCCCTGTTTATCGATTTGCAGGTGTTCGACGTTCTCGATAGGGACAACCGCATCAGACCAATCTGGGAGCGCATCACCGGTATCGACGTACTCGGCTTGTGTATCTAACTCAAG
>JASFLN010000061.1:0-7565 GCA_050118075.1 Anaerolineales bacterium | reverse complement strand
GATTTCAACCTGGGTAACCTCGATACCCCGCTCTTGAGCAGCCTGCTTTATGAGCTCGTCAACGATAAGTTGGTCGATCACCTGCTGCCCAAGCAATTCAACATTGGACAGCTGGGCTTGAATTTGAGATTGAAGTGACCGAATCTGGGTAAGCGTGTTTGGGTCAGCTGCAAAGAACGATTCCATCTGAACGTAGGAATTCAATTGAGCGAGCAGCTGTCTCTGCATGAGCCTGACCCTGCCCTGAAATTCTGCATTGGTAATCGTGGTGTCGTTCACCTCCGCGATTACAATCTTGGGCTGCACAAAGCGACTGTCATACCAACCGTACACTAATACCCCAAGCACCAGGACAAAGGTGATGATCGTGCCGGTAAGAATCCAGCGACGCTGTATACGCTCGCGCTCTGCGCGGGCTCGGTGCTTTCGAGTCGTCCCGCCCATCGGAGGTCTTTTGGCCATCTCTTTACTCCTACGCTGAATCTCGAGCCCGCAGGCACGTCAACTCGCATAGAAACACAAAGCCACGGCTCCGTACTTCTGCTGTTGACTGCCCATCAAGCTCGAGAGATTTTCGACTTATCTACGCCTTATCGAAGACGATCAGATGCGAATGGCAGCAGTGCCATCTGTCGGGCACGCTTGACTGCATTGGCAACCATACGCTGGTGTTTCGCGCAGGTGCCGGTTACACGTCGAGAGTGGATTTTGCCACCCTCAGAAACAAATCGCTTAAGCAGATCAACCTGCTTATAGTCGATATGCTTCGTGCCATCCGCACAGAATTGACATACTCGCGGACGCCGTCCAAAGCGGCGACCACGTGATGATCTTCTCGATCCGCGTGAATCACGATCAGACAAAGTAACAACTCCCCGCCCCGTTATCGGGCGCTCTAGCTATTATCCATACCCTCAAAAGGGCAACTCTTCCTCTTCATCAACGCCTGCAGCATACTCTTCGTCGTCAGACTCGCGTCGATCTCCCAGCATGATCATTTCACGGGCGACCAACTCGGTTGTGAAATGCTTATTCCCATCCGAGTCCTCCCAGCGACGGGTCTGCAGACGGCCTTCCACGTATACTTGCTGACCTTTGTGGAGATGCTGGTTGCAGATCTCCGCCAGGTTACCCCAGGCGACCACATTGAACCATTCGGTCTCCTCATGCCGCTCGCCATCAGAAGAATGCCACGAGCGCGATGTCGCCACACTAAAAGTCGTCACAGGACGGCCAGAAGGTGTGTAGCGCATTTCGGGATCGCGGCCAAGATGGCCAATGATCATGAGTTTATTCAAGCCACGACTCATTTCCGTCTCCTTCCCCTACTGGGAAGAACCCATCGGAGTGTTTTATGCCGTTTCCTGAACTGTCACCATGAAGCGTAATATCTGCTCATTCAGACGCAAATTCCGCTCGACCTCAACGGGCGCGTTTGCTGGCATCTCAGCTTTAACAAAGAAATAGAAACCATCGTTCTTCTTCTGGATAGGGTAAGCCAGCCAGCGTTTTCCCCAGCGGTCAACATCGGAAACTTTTCCACCATTCGCCTCGACCCACCCTTTAACTTTCTCTTCTAGCTCTGCTAGTGATGAGTCATCGAGGTCGGAATCAGCGATGTACGCAATTTCATAGTTGCGCATAGAGGTTCTCCTTTCCTCGGGATTGCCCCCAGTCAATTATCCGGCGATAAAAGCTGGGAACGGAAAGCACGCCATGGATGTTGGCGTTGCAACGGACGGGAGTCTATCACGAAGAGCGCCGATTCGCAACATCGACTGGTTGCGTGACATCTTTCACGGTATAATTTTTCTCGGACTGAGGTCAAATCCAAATTGGAGAAGTAACCTTCTCTCGTAGCACGAATCTTCACGCGGCATTTGAGAGACGTGTGCACAAGCAGAGTACAAGAGGCCAGGTCTCTACTCACCTGGCCCGATTGCTGTAATGGGCCTTCCCCGTTCTGTGTGAAGTCTTGAAAGGAAGAAATTTCAATATGGCATCAAAGCCGATCAAGTTTGGTACCGACGGATGGAGAGGGCGCATAGCCGATGAATACACATTCGAGGCTGTGCGACGCTGCAGTCACGGTTTTGCAATGTACCTTAAAGACTTGGAAGGCCCGGATCAATCCATCGTCATCGGCCACGATAAACGCTTTGGCTCCGAGCATTTTGCCCAGGCTGCTGCAGAGGTTATGGCTGCACACAACTTCAAGGTGCTCCTGCTGCAACAAGCCACCCCGACTCCCACAATTTCCTACACTGCTGTCGAGCAGCAAGCCGCTGGAGCGATCAACATTACTGCCTCTCACAATCCCCCCAGCGACAACGGATTTAAAGTGCGTGACCACAATGGTGGCGCGGTAGCCCCCGATGGCTTGAAGATTATTGAGGCGAATATTCCTCCTGATGACGAGAATATCCCGCGCGTGGCGCTGGAAGACGGGCTGCAGAGCGGTCAAATCGTGCATCATGATCCCAAGCCAGCCTATGTCAAACAAATCGAGTCCCTGGTTGATCTCGACCCCATCCGCAGCGCTGGGCTTAACATTCTTGTCGACCCAATGTGGGGAAATGGCGCTGGATGGTTCACCGAACTACTCGCAGGGGGCAGCACTAAAGTCAGCGAAATCCACAATCGGCATAATCCCATCTTCCCAGAGATGACACGCCCTGAACCAATCCCACCAAATATCGACGCCGGTTTAAAGGCTGCTATTCAAATGGGCGCGGATGCGTTGCTCATCACCGATGGCGATGCTGATCGGGTTGGTCTAGGGGATGAACAGGGTAACTTCGTCGATCAACTGCGGGTTTATGGATTGCTTGCATACTATATGCTCGAGGTGCGCGGAGAACGTGGACCAATTGTGAAGACGTTGTCGACCACCTCAATGCTCGATAAGCTAGGCGAGATATACGACGTTCCTGTATATCAAACAGGGGTTGGATTTAAATATGTAGCTCCAAAGATGCTCGAAGTCGACGCGCTCATCGGTGGTGAGGAATCCGGTGGTTATGCGTTTCGAGGGCACGTTCCTGAGCGGGATGGTATTCTGGCAGGTTTATATTTGCTCGACATGATGGTGCAGCTTGAGCGCAAGCCCAGCGAGCTTGTCGAGCTACTATTTGAGAAGGTTGGCGCCCATTATTACGATCGCATCGACACCCCATTGGATCCTGAAAAACGCGAAGAATATCGTGCTCAGATCCAAAAAGCCGATCCTGATGAAGTCGCCGGCTTGAAGGTCACCGACATCGTAACCACCGATGGCTACAAATTTAAACTTGAGGATGGCGGCTGGTTGCTGGTTCGGTTTTCTGGAACAGAACCCATCGTACGAGTCTATTGTGAAACCACTTCCAAAGACCGTGTTGCCCCGATCTTGGAAACCGGTCTTAAGTTGGTGGGCATTAAATGAGCTCCACCCCGGCTTCACTCGTTGACACTCACTGCCACTTAAACCTAGCCGCCTTCGAGCAGGATCGTGATGAGGTTCTCAACCGGGCTTATGAGGCCGGAATCACAAAAATCCTTATCCCCGGGATAGACTTGGAAACCAGTCGTCAGGCGATCTCAATTGCTGATGAGCACGAGGGTATCTTTGCAGCCATCGGTTTTCACCCACATGATGCGGTCAGCTGGAAGTCGTCATCACGGTCAGAGCTGATTGAACTTGCCCAGAATCCTCAGGTTGTCGCTATTGGAGAAATTGGATTGGATTATTTTCGTAATTACTCCGATCCAGAGATTCAACGCGAGGTGTTCAAGGAACAGCTTGACCTTGCGATCGAATTGGAGCTTCCGGTTGTGATACACAATCGCGAAGCAATCCGTGATATCCTGCCCATATTGAACGAATGGGTTAAAGCTCTCCCTGAAGCGCAAAGGTGTAGAGCAGGTGTCATGCACGCCTTCTCGGCGGATGAAGATTCCGCCTCTAAAGCGATCGATTTGGGTTTTTATATAGGGATCGCAGGTCCGATTACATTCCGAAACTCAGAAGCACTGCGCACTCTGGTTTCCAGGTTACCTCTCGAGCGCATCGTCACAGAAACCGATGCGCCTTATCTCACACCCGACCCGCATCGCGGCAAGCGCAACGAGCCTGGCTATGTTAAGTATGTTGCGGCCGAGATTGCGAAAACACACCAGGTCGATACCAACCTGGCACAGAAACAAACGGCGGTTAATGCAAGTGTACTCTTCCAATGGAATCATGAAATCACAAACAGCCACGTTCTTTGATCTTGCGCAACCACAGCTTGAAGCTGTGGAAGCGCAGATGATGCGCAGCATCGACAGCCATCATCCCAGCCTGGATGATGCCCTGTCGCATCTGATCAGTTCGGGCGGCAAACGTATACGTCCAACCATCGCGATACTTGCGGGTAAAATGCTCGATGTAGAGATGGACCATTTAATCATGCACGCCGCTGCGATCGAAATGTTGCACACAGCCACACTAGTGCATGACGATCTGATCGATGGTTCGCTGCTGCGCAGAGGTATCCCAACACTAAACGCACGCTGGAGCGCCGGGGCTACGGTGCTCACCGGCGACTACATCTTCGCACGGGCAGCCCACCTCGCAGCTCAAACCGGTTCATTGGCGCTCATGGAGTCCTTTGCACGCGCCTTAATGACGATCGTTAACGGTGAAATTACCCAGCTCTTCGAGATCGAACCCGGCGATCTCAAACAATCATATTTTGACCGGATCTACGCGAAGACAGCTTCACTCTTCGAGGTCTCGACCGAGGGCGTTGCACTGATCGGTAACTTCGATGACGAGACCATTGAGATGATGAGGAACTTTGGCTATAACATCGGTCTCGCCTTCCAAATTGTGGATGATATTCTTGACTATACTGGTGACCAGGAGAGCGTTGGAAAACCCGTCGGCAGTGATCTCAGGCAGGGCTTGCTCACTTTACCAACACTGTTGTACCTTGAGACCTTAGATAAAGGTGAGAGCCTGGCACGTCAGCTGCGTGAGCAGCAAGTTGAAGATCTCGAGTTGGAACAGCTTATCGAAGCGGTGCGGACATCATCGGCGATCGAGCTTGCCTTGGAGGAAGCTACAGAATATATCCAACATGGCGTAGAGCTGCTATCGATGATGCCGGATGGGCCGGAGCGGGAAGCGCTCATTGAAATTTCCCGCTACGTCGTACGGCGGAATTTATAAGTCGTCTTGACTGAGGAGAGAGTAGATGGATATCCAAACGCAGGAACATAAACGTGTAGTTGTGGTAAGCGTGAGTGGACGAATAGACTCCGCTACCGCTGGTGAGTTCGAGGACGTACTCAATGAGTTCACCCAGCATGGCAAAAACAATCTCGTCCTGGACCTTTCTGAAGTTGATTTCATCTCTTCGGCAGGTCTGCGGGTCCTTGTAACCGCTCGAAAGGCCGTAAAATCGGCTGGTGGTGAAATTGTGTTCGCCGATTCATCTGAACAAGTTATTGAGACGCTTGAGATCGCCGGTCTGGATGTGTTATTTGAGCAGTATCCAGATCGAGAAACGGCTGTTGGCTCATTCTAAGCCTGATGGGATCAGAGACGATCAGGATCGAAGGCCAGTATGAGCAGGTCCAATTGGTCCGGGACCTAGTCCATCGCTCGGCGGAGCAAGCTGGTTTCTCCCCAAAAGAGGCCTATGCCTGTCAGCTAGCTGTGAGCGAGGCGATTGAAAATATCATTCGGCATGGTTATGGACAAGAGGTCCATAACCATATCGAAGTAACCGTCTCCATGGAGCCAGAGGTATTAACGATCGAGCTCGTCGACGATGCACCGCCATTCAACCCCACGAACAATCGCAAGCAAGAACAATGGACCATCGATGATCCCCCTATCGGAGGTTTGGGCATCCATATCATCCATGCCATCATGGATCATGTGGAGTACAAACGCGAGCATGGTCGAAATTTGCTTAAACTACAGAAAAAAAAGAGTGAAACTCTTGAATCGACCGAATAGTTCATTGTAGCTGCATTCAACGATGACAGCATCGACTTACACGAGAACAGAAAAAATAGTGCTCCCTGGCCCCATAAATTGGTCAGGGAGGCTTTTTCTTAAGCGTTGAAACATCCGAATCCCTATGGGCTGCATGCATGACTGAACAAAATGGCATAGAGCTTGAAACCATAGCCGCTCTTATGGCTGCAATTTCACGCAGCGCAGCCGATCCTTCCGAACTTGCCGAAGTGACATTCCTAGAAGTCGCCCGTCTGACCGAACCTGATGTGTTCGAGCTCGGGATTTTCGAAGCAAATTCCTATCGGACGCTCATCCGAGTTGTGGAAGGGACGCGCCAGGAGAATATTCAACTGGAGACCATCGACTCCCAATCGGACCTTCTTTCGTGGATCCGTACTGCGGGTCAACCTGTAATGTTCGAGAATTTCAGCCAGGAAAGAGAAATACTCCCGGCTGATACGCTTTTGTCCAGTGAAAAAATGCCCGTTTCTGGTCTCTTCATCCCGCTTCGATTTGGAGATCGAGTACTGGGCGTGCTCTCTCTGCACAGTGAACGCACAAACGCATTCAGCAACCAAGATCGTGATCTTTTGACCATTATCGCAGCAACCATCGCCCCTGCATTGGCAACCACAGGACTTGCTGGGGAAATTGAATTCCTCACACTTCAAATGCTGCTCATCCAACAAGTTTCCAAATTGCTCATGACGCTCGAACCCTTGAATGACAGGATGACACGCATTGTTTCCTTGCTAGCGCAAGTGTTGGATATCGGCGAAATAGCTGTATATGAGTTTGTCGAGGGGCAAATCGAGCTGCGCGCTCAGACAAGCATGAAAAACGAGCCGGAGACTCCACCCTCAATTCCGAACCTCGTCGGGGATGCGATCGCTACCGGTGAAACACAATCGATCGGGGCTGAGCCCGCTGGCGATGAAACCGAAAAAGACTCTTCGCAGTCTCAATTCGCATTCCCTCTGAAAATCGTACACCATCGGCTGGGCGCTTTACATATGTGCTGCCCGAAGGGCAAAGATTTCGATCAGGAGCAGCTCAGGGTGCTGGAAACCGTGTCCCAACAACTGGCGTTTGCAATGCTTGAGGCACGTAATTATTCGCAACATCAGCAAGAAGCCTGGGTGACTACAGTGCTGCTTGAGGTTGCTCGCCACGCAGCACAACCTGGTGATCCATTGGCAGCCCTGCAGGCCGTCCTGCAGCTGGCAACTTTGCTTGTCGGTACGGAGTGGATCGTTCTGATGACGTACGACAAAACGAGTAATTTGCTGCAATTTGCCACATCATCCGGGCTAAAACGACAGCAATCCTTTGCGCTCGCTGAGTTAGCGATCGAGCTCTCAGAAACCGGAATCGCACCACCCTACAAGCAGAATGAACAGCCAATAATCCTGGATATTCCAGCCCCGATGGATGAAATCCTTCAGGATGATCAAGCGCTTTGTCTGGTGTTGAGTGACGGCCAGGACCTACTCGGTTTACTCATAACAGAGAATGAACTGCTCTCTGGAAAACAGCCCTCCTTGATGACAGGTATCGCTCATCAGATTTCCCT
>JASFLN010000060.1:0-7676 GCA_050118075.1 Anaerolineales bacterium | reverse complement strand
AGACATGTCAGACGGGTCGTCGAAACCGTAAACGAACTCCACCCGGACGTGATCTGCCTGCTCGGAGATTACGTTTTCTCAGATGCAAAGGCTATCTATGCCCTTGTTGAGCCTCTTTCGGATCTACAGGCAACCGAAGGTGTCTACGCAGTGCTCGGCAACCACGATTACTGGACAGATGTACATACGGTAATTGAAGGACTGCAGCAAGCTGGAAGCGTCGTGCTCATCAACCAGGTCGTCCGGCTTGAACGGGGGGACCAATCGTTGTTCCTGATTGGCCTGGATGATGGTTGGAGTGGCACTCCCGATCCGGTGGGTCCACTACGGTCGACACCTGCTGATGTACCTGCGATCATGCTTATGCACGAGCCGGACTTCGCCGATGGCATCGCGGCCCTGGGACAGGTAGACCTACAGCTTTCCGGTCACAGCCACGGCGGGCAGGTTAAGCCATTTTTCCTCAAAGCGCCATTCCGCCCCCAGTACGCGCAAAAGTACGTGGCTGGGCTTTATCAAGTGGATCAATTGCAGCTTTACGTCACTCGCGGCGTGGGTACGATCCCACCCCGCGCGCGCTTCAACTGCCGTCCAGAGATCACCGAGATCGTCCTCATCCCAGCCGGCACCTGACCAGCACCTCAACCCCTTCGGAAACTACCCCTGTCGCTGCAGTTCTGCAGATGATTTTTATACGGCCATGGGGTGCAGGTCGACGATAAGCCTGCACCCCATCTTTCCCACCGATCGAATGATGTTTTACGGCTTAGCCGTTTCGTTCAATCGCGAACATCTCAACAAGATAAAAGGCCAACGCGCCACCGACGATCGCACTGCCAACCGGAATCAGCACTCGTTGGAGGTCCTCGGGCACCATCCTGAACGCCACGATGATCATAGCTACCCCGGCTGCGAAGAGCCATGCAAATACAATCGTCGCTTTGAGAATCAGTTTATCGTTCATGGTTTTACTCCTTTATACATTCTTTTATGTATGTATATTTGGCAAAAAAATATTCTATCGAGCGCGGTTGCAACAGATTCACTTCACGCCAACACCCCCTGCAGGTAAATTTCCGCCAAAGCGCTTGCTTCTTCCTTGAGCGAGAAAGCGGTTGGTGCCATCAACCAGAGGCGGATCATGCCGTTCTGGAAGCCTATAAAACTGCGCGCCATGGTCACCGCATCCACATCTTCCCGCAGATAACCGTCCTGCATGCCCGATTGCATCACCGATGCAATCCCCGCGATGAGCTCCTCACCCGAAGCCAGGTGCTGTTTTCGGCTCTCTTCCAATTCAGAGAGTTGGGCTGTCTTAAACAGCTCAAGTTCCAGCGTAGCGCGCAGCCTGGGATCCTGCTCGACCGCATTCAGGAGACGGATGAAGATGCGCCTCAATATCTCAGGAAGCTCCCCCCCTTCGCCTGCAGCCTGCTCCACAACCTGCGCAGAAATCGACGAAGCTTCCAAGAGCAGTGTGTTGTAGAGCTCCGCCTTGTGATTAAAGTGCCAGTAAATCGCGCCCCGGGTGACCGCGGCGCGCGCTGCGATCTCATTTAAGGTTGCCGCTGCGTAGCCTTTTTCGCTAAACACCTGCAGCGCAGCCTCAAGCACAGCCTCTTTGGTTTGTTGCGCCTCTTCTTTGGTCCTTCGCATCGTGTCCTCCCTCTCATTATACATACTTGTATGTATGTGTCAAGCTCACGCATGTTTTTCCCTTGCATTGAGGCAATCATTTGCCTGATATGCCGAAAGGATCAAAAAACGCGCTTGAAAGCTGGTAAAGTAGAGGCTAATCTTAAGCGAAAGAAGATTAACCGCGTAAAGAGGGAAGCGCGCCATGGACTTATCAACCTACAGCTATAAACCACTCAGTGCTTTTGGTGAACTGCCGCAATCCATCATTGAGCGCCTTGCCGTTTCTCCACTGATTATTGGAATCATCGGGGCAGTCGTTTTCGCCATAGCGCTTCTGCTGCTAATCATCCTGCGAAGGCGGCGACGCCGAGGCCTAACCGCAGCGCCCTCACCTCAGGATCTCACGGAGGAAAAGCTCTTAGAATCGGTAACTCTGGATGATCTGGTCGCGATGGGGACCGATCTTTATCAGACGCTCGGTCACAATATCCGCGATGTCACCAAGCCGTCCAAGGATGTCGCCGATCTGATCATCGATTCGGAAAATGGTCAACGCTGGATTGCTCGCTGTTTGTATAAACCCGTCATCAACAGCCAGGAGGTAGCCAACTTCAGGAAGGCGATCCAAAAAGCGGGCATTCCCCAGTCGGCGCTCATTACCAGCGGTTCTTTCACCTCCGAAGCCCTTGAAGAAGCCGCGCGCGGGGAAATCAACACCCTGGAGCTATCCCAACTCATTGAGTACCTATCTCAAGCCAAGCAGATGCCTGCCTGACCACCCTGCCTGCTCAAATGGATGTCAATGATCCAATCCCAAGTCACCTGTAACGGCGATCATCTTTCCATACAGCCATGAAGATTCTAATCACTGGTGCCGCTGGCAACCTGGGCACATTCTTATCCCATCACCTTCTCCACAGTGATCATCACCTGAATTTGATGGTTCACCAGACACCGATTTCCGAAAAACTATCAACCGCAGAAAACATGACCGTCATTCACGCCGATCTGGGCGAACCAGAGACATTGCCCGCCGCACTTCATGAGGTTGATGTCGTCGTGCATTTCGCCGGCCGGCTTTTTGCCCCTCGTCCGGCGACCTTCTTGCCAGAAACCAACGTCGCTTACGTCCGCAACCTCGTGGAGGCAGCCTCCGCCGCAAGCGTCGAGAAGTTCATTCTCATCAGCTTCCCACACGTGGAAGGTGAGAGCACGCCGCAGGAACCTGCACAGGGCTACTTGCAAGGCAACCCTCAATCTCTTCACGCCCAGACTCGTTTAGCAGCAGAAAAGCAGCTCTTTACCATCGCAGCAAACTCCAACATGACCGCCATCGTCCTGCGGCCCGGGATGATCTACGCTCGCGGCGTACTTATGATCGATACTGCTCGCTGGCTGCTTGAACATCATTTGCTCGGCGTCTGGCCTGACCCGACCTGGATCCATTTGATCTCTCTGCCCGATTTTCTTGCCGCGACGACAGCTGCAATAGAAACTCCACCGGTACGGGGGATTTACAATCTCGCTGATGACATGCCCATCACGCTCCAAAACTTCCTGGATCGAGTCGCCGTTCATTGGTCCTGCTCGAAGCCGTGGCGCGCCCCTGCACCTCTTTTCTATCTTGCCGCCGCAATGGTGGAGGCTTACGCTGCAATGTTCCGCACACCCGCTCCACTGACCCGCGATTTCATCCGCATCGGCCGCGCTTCCTACTGCGCTGATACCAGCCGGATGAAAGCTGAATTACTACCCTCGCTGGAGTACCCGGATCTTGGAGCTGGAATGGTACTGCTCTAAACGCTTCAACGAATCTCTTCATTGATACAATGGATTTCACACAAGTCTCAATCCTGCAAACCCCTTTGAATTGAGGGATCACAATGTCCATCGCTGAGCGTGGTTGGCAAATAACCCATCCTCTGCCAGAAGACGATCATTCCGTGCTTGCACTCATGCGTGCGTTTGATACAGCAGTATCGGGCGAACCGGATACCGACCTGGATGACGTTCACCACGTGTGGTCCCTGATCGACATTCACCAGGATGCATGGCTGGTCCGTTCCACCCAAGATGAGCTTCTCGCGTATGCTGCAGTATTCCCACACCAAACACATGGATTGCGCATCGACATCTACACGACACCCGACCTCATCGAAAGCGATTTGCCAGGTGAAATGCTCGCCTTCTGCCTCGACCGTGCCGATCAGGTTGTAAAAAGTAGAGCTGCGGGCGTCATCCAACAAATGGTTGTGTACATCCTGCATACCAACCTCCATTACCGGACAATATTCGAGAAAGTCGGTTTCAAAGTCGTGCGTCATATCTACCAGATGAGGTATGAGATGAGCACGCCGCCGGAAGCTCCTGAATGGCCGCAGGGCATCCAGGTGCGCGCGTTTGTGCCTGACCAGGACGATCGAATGACCTACCAAGTGGTTCAGGATGCGTTTGAGCGACCCACCCGTTCGCACTATAGTTTTGAAATGTGGAAACAGCACATGCTCCGACCTGGCAGCTACAGACCAGAATTGTGGAAGCTTGCATTTTCAGGTGATGAACTCGTAGGTGTCTGTCTGGGTTTCGATTACCCGGACGAAGGCTGGATCCGGCAGCTGGGGGTGATTGAAACCTGGCGCGGAAGAGGTCTCGGTTCGGCGCTGCTCCGAGACGCATTTGTGACGTTCTATGCAGATGGAAAACGTAAGGTAGGTCTAACAACAGAGTCCGATAACCCTGATGCGATCGAATTCTACAGACGGGTTGGTATGTCGGTCAGGAGACAGTACGATGAATACGTTAGATTAATCCCTCCTGATGAAAGAGAGCCATGACGGATCTTGAGTCCCTTTCAAAGAACAGCCCTATAAGGGCTGCAATGTTACCCTCGACGGGCGACCAGGGTAGGAGAACGTCCGGGCGTGTTGAGACCGACGAGACGTGTAAGCTTTCCAAATCCGCATTCTCACACTCATCTTGACCTATGCACTGAGGGATGTTTTGCCTGGCTTTCTATACCAAGAACTTGCAGCCGATGTAAAAATGATTCTCTTTGAGGTTTTGCACTCATGAATACTCGAATTAGACGCACCTGGATCGTTTTCTTCCTGCTGCTTGGGATCAACGCCATGCTCGCCTTCCTGACGTTTGTCCTCGGGCTGGCCGGTGAAATGGCAGCCGCTGGACCGGCAACTGCCTCCATGCCGGACGTACCACAATGGATCCTTGGAGCTGCTAACGCAGGATTGATCCTTCTAATCTATGGGATACTAGGAGCTCTGGGGATCTGGCTTTCGAGAAGAGTGGGGTTGCCAGGTGTCTACCAGGAGAGAGCAGGTTTCAGGAAACTCTTTTTTACACCGATGCTGCTTGGCTTGCTGAGTGGTGCTTTCCTGATCGTAGTGGATCGCGTCCTGGTAATCGCCTCTGGTTGGCGAGGTTTTTCCCACCCGACATTTCCGGCCTCGTTGATCGCCTCTGCCACGGCTGGGATCGGTGAGGAGATCGTATTTCGGTTATTCTTGTTGACGTTTTGGCTCTTTCTTCTGCGCCTACTTTTTAAACAGCCCCGTCTTCACAACGTCACTGCCTGGACTGCAAATGGCTTTTCCGCACTTGCATTTGCAGCCGCGCATATCCCGGCAACCATGTTCATGCTTGGCGTAGGAACGCCTGGCGAAATCCCAACCAATGTACTTGCCGCGCTGCTGATTTTAAATACCTCATTGGCTTTAGTCGCCGGCGAACGATTTCTGCGGGTTGGCCTCGTCGCCGCTGTGGGGGTGCATTTCTGGGCCGACATCGTCTGGCATGTCTTGTACCCATTGCTGATAAATTGATCTCGTAATCTGAGCCTGCACAAGCAAAATCAAACAGGATAGAATGAAGGTTAGCGGATCCAAGTTTCCGCACCGATTCATAGCGCTTATTCTAAGCACAAACATATGCCCACCAACTTACCTCCAGAATATTTCAAGATCGAGGAGCAGTTCCGGCAGGCAAAGACCAATCAAGAGAAAATTGCCTTGTTGGAGGACATGCTCAGCGTAGTTCCCAAGCATAAGGGCACCGACCATCTGCGTGCGGACCTGCGCCGCAAGTTATCCAAACTCAAGGACGCCTCCCAGGCAAAATCCAAAGTCGGTCGGGCAGTCTCCGTTTTTTCAATTGACAAAGAAGGGGCGGGCACCGCCATTCTGGTTGGTCCGGCAAACACTGGCAAATCCTCTCTGGTTGCGGCGCTCACAAACGCCGATCCCGAAGTTGCCCCCTACCCGATGACAACCTGGAAACCCACACCAGGCATGATGCCTATTGAAAACATCCAGGTACAGCTGATCGACACACCCCCGCTCGATCGTGAATTCGTCGAATCCGAGTTCATCGATCTCATTCGGAGATCGGACTTGATCCTGATCGTCGTCGACCTGCAGGATTTCCCCACCGACCAACTGCAGAGCACAGTTGAATTTCTTGAGGAGCGTCGAATCGTTCCCCTCCATAAGCGCGATCAGTTTCCTGAAGGACTCCGCTGGGCGGGCATTCCGTTCCTCGTGCTGGTCAATAAATGCGATGACAAGAGCATGCTTGCAGATTACGAAGTCTTCTGTGAGTTGCTCGATCAGGATTGGCCCAGCTTACCCATTTCCGCCGAAACCGGGTTTGGTGTCGAAGCGATGAAAAAACTCATCTACGACACGCTGGACATCATCCGCATTTACTCTAAGGCTCCCGGAAAATCCGCTGATTTAAACTCGCCTTTTGTTATGAAGGTCGGTTCAACAGTGGAGGAATTTGCCGCAAAAGTCCATCAAGACTTTGCTGAAGGTTTGAAATCGGCACGTGTCTGGGGCAGTGGCGATTTCGAAGGGCAGCTTGTTAGTCGCGATTATGTTCTTCATGATGGAGATGTCCTCGAGCTTCGGATCTGACCGCCAATCCGCGCAGCACATGAAATCCAAACCACTCCGCTCGCTCAAGCCAATTTGTCGATGAAGTCAGCTTGCGATCTTTAACTTCACGGTCATGAATGCCGCGACCCAAAGAGATCCCAATGCGTATAGATTGTAGATCAACAAGAAAGGGAAGCTCATGAAAAACCATGTTACCGTGTTAGCTGCGCTGCGCATCGGCTGGAGTGCGATGGGCATCATTGCTGCGATCATCGTGTTCGTTGCAGTCGTGGGTGGCGGACTAATATCTGGAGATGAGACCGCTATTGCCATCACCTCCCTCGTCGGGTCAATCATCGCCGCGATCATCCTTGTGCTCTCATTGCCCGGACTGATTGCCGGGATCGGGCTTCTGCGCCTGCGTCCATGGTCCCGGATCCTGACCCTGATCCTGGCGGTCTTTGATCTTACGGCCATACCCGTCGGAACGGCATTTGGCCTATATGCAATCTGGGTTTTGATCCAGGACGAAACCGTCGCCCTTTTTGAAGCCGAAGGATAAATTAGTTTTTTCTGCTAACTTCTTCAAATATGTAGACAGCGCCGCGTTCATGCACGGCGCTGTCTCTTTTCCGCAGCAGAAAATAATTATAAGCTTGGATCGAACCGGCTGATTCCAATTGTACCGATACGATACGGAGGTGCCGTGACGGAAATGAACGCCAACAACAGGTCTTCTGAAGCAGCTCTCCTTTCACGAATTGAACCCATTGATGCGTTTCGTGGCTTGATCATCATTCTCATGGCATTGGATCACGCAAACTACTTCATCGCTCAACGCCATCCCAGCGGCGAGCATTGGGGAGGACCTTTTCCATCGTACGACGATCCGATCGCATTCCTCACCCGTTTTGTAACCCATCTAAGCGCACCGGGCTTTTTCTTCCTGATGGGCATGGGCATGATGCTCTTCGCCGAGCGGCGCGCCGGAAGGGGCTGGCCGCGCCAAAAGATCCGACGGCACCTCGCTCTCCGAGGTTTGATCTTAATCGTTCTGCAATTCGTGATCGTAAACCCAATCTGGAAGATCAGCCCGATCCCCTTTCCGGATTGGTATCAGGGGGTATTGGTCGCATTGGGTGCCAC
>JASFLN010000059.1:0-7695 GCA_050118075.1 Anaerolineales bacterium | reverse complement strand
TGTCCGGGAAAAAATTTCCCGCTTTATCCAGAATTACCTCAGTGGGCTCAATCCTCGTTTCTGGTTCACACCGGATGGCCGCGAACTCGTTCGCCATTATATGAAGGGTCAGGGACATATCTCGCCCTTCATGGCACCCTTCATCCTCATTGGTATCGTGATTAGTCTGTTCAAGCTTGATGAACCTCCCTATCGCTCGACACTGGTACTTGCTCTGGCCTCACCGTTAGGGGCCGCCCTCGCAGGGATTGGGATTACCCGCGTGCTGGTGTTCATCGTACCTGTGGCGATATTTACATCCCTGGGAATTTCAGCCCTTCTCTCGCATATCGCTCCCGAAGATAAACCCGGTGCCTACAGTGGTGTATTGTTCGCTTTGCTCATGTTTTTTAACTCTTATTTGCTCTGGGACGCACTGACTAACGGGCCGACCTGGTTCCAGGATTACGGCCTGGGCGGAATGCAGTATGGTGCCCGGCAAGTCTTCGGTAAGACGCAGGAATTGATCGAAGAGGATCCCGATCGGACGGTTTATGTATCCCCAACCTGGGCTAATGGCACGGATATCCTTATGCGCTTCTTCATCCCCGATGGATCCGTGGCGTATATGGGTAACGCCGACGGTTTCCTCGAGCGCGAAAAAGAACTCAATGAAAACACAGTCTTTATCCTCACGGCCGATGAATTTCAGCGATTAACGAAAGACCCTAAAACTACCAATATTGAAGTCCTCGATACAATTGAACTTCCTAATGGTGAGACTGGTTTTTATGTCACAAAATTTAGCTACTCTGCTCAGGCGAAAAGTATCTTCTCCCAAGAAGAGCAGGAACGTTTACGACCCCGGGAGGGGACATTGGAATGGGATGGCCAGACCATCAATGTGCGCTATCCCTATCTGGATATGGGCGATCTGAGCCAGATCTTTGACGGAGATACGTTCACTCTTGCACGCGTACATTCCGCAAACCCGGCTGCATTTTCACTCAGCTTCGAAAAACCTGTTCCCCTGCAGGGTATTCAACTGACAACCGGGAGTATGCAGATGGAGCTCAGCGTGACGCTGTATCCGCAAGGCGAGACCGATCCGCTGAAGTTCGAGGAGTCCTATACGGATCTTCCTGATGATCCCACAGTGACCCTCTTATTCGGAGAGACGGTTGAGAATGTTCAATCGATGCAGATCGAGATCCTGAGCCTCACTCCAGGTGATCCATTCAAGATCCATGTCCGTGAGCTCAAATGGATCACTCCATAGACAAAATGCTTATCCCGATCCCCATCAGAAGAGCATCCACACAAACCTATGCCGGAGTTTTAAGCACAAACCCAATTGTCGGTTCGTGTCAACGTACTTTGATCACACGGCCCCGCACATCACCCCACCCCAAAACCTGCTCACCTGGACTGATCCTAACGCCGATTGGATTATCTTCTTCAAGGCCTTCTGTTCTATACTCTATAGCTTGAGGGCATGCGTACTGCCAGTAATAGACACTTTTGAAAGGAGCTCTCCCCGTGAAAGCGATGCTGTTTCACGAACATGGCGGGCCTGACGTCCTGAAATATGAGCAGGTCCCGACGCCGAGCCCGGGTCCCGGCGAGGTGCTCGTCGAGCTGCACGCGGCGGCCCTTAATCGAGTCGATCTGTGGGTGCGCAACGGGTGGCCTGGCCTGAAACTGGAGATGCCGCACATCTCCGGTTCAGACGGCGCCGGTACGATCGCCGCCCTTGGCAGCGGAGTTGAAGGTCTTCAAGAAGGGGACCGTGTTGTGATCAACGCAAACCTGGGCTGCGGCAAATGTGATCAGTGCCTGGCAGGATACGATAATCGCTGTCGGGACTGGCATCTGCTGGGTGAGACCGTCCGCGGCACGCTTGCTGAATTCATCGTCGTCCCGGCACGCAACGTTTTACCATTACCCGAGGATATGCACTTCAGCCCGGCGGCAGCGGCGAGCCTTGTTTACCTGACTGCCTGGCACTCGCTAATCACGCGCGGTGCACTGCGCCCCGGCGAGCGCGTCCTTATCGTAGGCGCTTCTGGCGGAGTGAACACCGCCTGCATCCAGATCGCGAAATTTACCGGTGCGGAGGTGTACGTCGTCGGTTCAAATGAGCAGAAACTGGCCCTGGCAGAATCTTTGGGTGCAGATAGGCTCATCGATCGCTCCAAGGAAGAGAACTGGTCTAAGGCAGTGTACCTGGCGACCAACCGCGAAGGCGTAGATGTCGTTGTCGACAACGTCGGTGCAAGCAGCATGATGATGAGCATGCGCTCTGCAAAAAAGGGAGGACGGATCCTGACCGTGGGCAACACTGGAGGCGCTAAATTTGAAATCGACAACCGCTTTATCTTTGGTAAGCATCTTTCAATTATCGGCTCCACGATGGGAACCCTTTCAGATTACGCAACGGTGATGGGTCTCGTATTCGAGGGTAAACTCCAACCGGTCATCGATCAGGGGTACCCGATCCAGGAGACACCCGATGCAGAGCGCCGCCTGGAGGCGGGTGAACAGATGGGTAAGATTATCATTGAAATCAAATCCTAGGCCCAGGATCGTAACCTGGCTAAGCGTCATAGTGTTAATCTTCTCAGCAGGACAGTTTGTGGGCGTCTTTGCCTGGTTCTCGCTTCCAGATCTTTCATTAACCGTCCCTCCAAGCTATTTGCTGATGAAAAATCTTGCATGGGGTTTGATCAGTCTGGTGGCTGGGATCGGCATTCTTTTCGGCCGCCGTTGGGCATTGCCACTGAGCATTTGGGGTGCAGCAGCATATACGCTGTTCTATCTTTTTGATGTATGCATACTGCGCAGCTCAGAATATGCACAACAAGCAAGGTTGTTTAATATTGTCGCGACACTCGGGATCCTGATTCTGTTTGAATGGCTTATAACCCGTCCCGGTGTCCAGAGTTACTTTAGGAGAAAAGCTGGATGAGCGATTCCTCAAAAATGGACCACCTCCATGAACAGCGCGAAAAAGCCCAACTCGGGGGCGGAGAAGAGCGTATCCAGGCACAGCATGACCGGGGCCGATTGACCGCACGTGAACGTCTGGATCTACTGCTTGACAAGGGCTCGTTTCGTGAGACGGATATGTTCGTCACCCACCGCACTACCGATTTCGGATTAGACAAACGAAAGTATCTTGGCGATAGTGTTGTTACCGGTTGGGGAACCATCGATGGCCGTTTAGTATATGTATTTTCGCAAGATTTCACCGTCTTTGGTGGAAGCCTGGGAGAGGTGCATTCCGCCAAAATTTGCAAGATCATGGATATGGCGATGAAAAACGGAGCTCCGCTAATCGGATTAAACGATTCTGGTGGAGCCAGGATCCAGGAAGGCGTGGTGTCCCTGGGCGCCTATGCTGATATCTTCCTGCGCAATACACTCGCCTCCGGTGTCGTCCCGCAGATCAGCGCGATCATGGGACCCTGTGCGGGTGGAGCGGTCTACTCACCGGCACTCACCGATTTCATTTTCATGGTGCGCAATTCCTCATACATGTTCGTCACCGGGCCCGATGTAGTCAAGACGGTCACCCACGAGGACGTCACATTTGAAGAACTCGGCGGCGCCGACACACACGCCAGCACCTCCGGTGTTTGCCATTATGTCGCCGAAAACGAAGCCGACTGCCTGTACATGATCCGGGTGATGCTTTCCTACCTTCCTCAGAACAACATGGAAGACCCGCCTTTCGTGCCCACCTCCGATGATCGCTTGCGGACTGAGGAGGCGCTGGATGACATCATTCCAGAAGACCCCAGCAAGCCTTATGACATGCGAGAAGTGATCAAAATGGTTGTCGACGATGGCATCTTTCTGGAGGTCCATGAGAATTACGCCCAGAACATCGTCACCTGTTTCGCCCGGCTTGGAGGCCACAGCGTTGGCATCATTGCTAATCAGCCAAGCGTACTCGCCGGTGTCCTGGACATCAACTCATCGGATAAAGCCGGTCGATTCGTGCGTTTCTGTGACTCGTTCAATCTACCACTGATCACATTTGTCGATGTCCCTGGTTTTTTACCGGGCACCGGGCAGGAACATGGTGGCATCATCCGCCATGGGGCCAAGCTGCTTTTTGCCTACTGCGAAGCGACCGTTCCAAAAATTACGCTCATTACACGCAAAGCCTATGGCGGCGCCTACGATGTTATGTCATCCAAGCACATTCGCGGCGATCTCAATTTTGCCTGGCCATCGGCGGAACTGGCGGTGATGGGACCGGAAGGGGCAGTGAACATCATCTTTCGAAAAGAGATCGCTGCAGCCGATGATCCGGATAATCGTCGGGATGAGCTTGTAGCGGAATACCGGGATAAATTTGCCAATCCATATATCGCTGCTTCGCGCGGCTACATCGACGACGTGATCGAGCCGCGCTACACGAGACCAAGGTTAATCAACGCACTCGAGATGCTATCTAACAAGCGCGATTCCAATCCGCCCAAGAAGCATGGAAACATCCCACTCTAATACGCGATGACTGCGCAGAACGCAGATAAAGGGGCATTCGAAAGCGGAACCGAGAACATCAATGATCACGCCCTGTACTGGGAACGACACGGTGATCCTGAAACAGGCACGATCCTTCTGCTTCACCATGGCCTGGGTTCGGCTCGCTCCTGGCGCAGACAAATCCCGGCATTGTCCGGAGCCGGTTGGGAAGTGATCGCTTATGACCGTTGGGGGTATGGTCGTTCTGATCCACGACCGGGCTTCAGCGATCGCTTCTTGCTGGAGGACGCCCAGGAAGCGTTTTACTTATTAGATCGATTGGAAGTCGAGGATCCGGCGCTGCTCGGACACAGTGATGGGGGCACAATCGCGCTGCTCATGGCCAGCATGCAGCCCAATCGGATCAGCAAGCTGATTGTGGTCGCAGCGCATATCTACTATGAAGATAAGATGCGCGCTGGCTTGCAGCTGATTGCAAAGCAGGCCCAGCAGCCTCCACTCGTGACTGCTTTGAAGAAAGAACACGGGGAACGGGCGGAATCATTGACTAAAATGTGGATTGACCACTGGTTGCAGAGTGACCCCACCGGGATCGATATGTCGGACCGGCTGGATCAGATCCACTGTCCTGTGCTCGTGATACAAGGCGAGCTGGATGAGCATGCCAGCCCTCAACATGCGGAGGATATTGCTCACGGCGTCAAGCAGGGTGAACTCTGGCTGGTGCCCGAGATCGCCCACATGCCACCACATGAGATTCCGGAACAATTCAACCAGCGCGTGGTGAACTTTTTAGCCCAGGAAGCCTGACCAGATTGGACTGAGGAGGACGATGTTCAACAAGGTTTTGATTGCAAATCGAGGTGAGATCGCAGTGCGCGTGATCCGCGCCTGTCGTGAGTTGGGTATGCAGACTGTTGCAGTTTACTCCGAAGCTGACCGCACAGCGTTGCACGTCCGACAAGCGGAAGAAGCTTACCTGCTTGGACCGGCCGCGGCACGTGATTCTTACCTGCGTATCGATAAAATCATCGAAGTCGCCAAGAAAAGCGGGGCTGGCGCAATTCATCCCGGCTACGGTTTCCTGGCAGAGCGAGATGATTTCGCACAAGCGGTGGAGGATGCCGGGTTGGTGTTTATAGGCCCACGACCAACTGCCATCGCAGCCATGGGTGACAAAGCCGTCGCCCGAGCCACGGTCACCGCTGCGGGCGTGCATGTCGTGCCGGGCACCGAAGGTGAAGGCGACTTGAGCAACCCGGAATTGCTGGGGTTGGCACCCGCAATTGGCTTCCCGTTATTAATCAAAGCCACAGCCGGCGGAGGTGGGAAGGGCATGCGCGAGGTGCGCACTCTGGAGGAGATGCCTGGTCTGCTCGATTCCGCCCGGCGCGAGGCAGAGGCGGCATTCGGTGACGGTAATGTTTACCTGGAGAAACTTATCGAGGGTGCGCGCCATATCGAGTTCCAGATCCTGGCAGACTCTCATGGTAATGTAATCCATCTAGGTGAGCGTGAATGCTCCCTCCAACGCAGACATCAAAAATTATTGGAGGAATCGCCCTCCTCGTTCATGCACCCCGAGTTACGCGCGCGCATGGGCGAAGTAGCCTGCAAAGCAGCACAATCTGTCGATTACCTCAATGCTGGGACGATTGAGTTCCTGGTCGATAAGGACGAGAATTTTTATTTCCTCGAGATGAATACACGCCTGCAGGTTGAACATCCTGTAACTGAATTGGTCACTGGAATCGACATCGTCAAAGAACAGATCCGCATCGCCCGGGGACGAAAACTCCGCTACACACAGGACGACATCCAGCTGAACGGCTGGGCGATGGAATGCCGTATCAACGCCGAAGATCCTTATACCAACTTTGTGCCTTCCACCGGCGTGCTGAACTCCGTGATCCCCCCCAGTGGTCCCGGGGTGCGGGTTGATACCGGTGTTTATGCCGGATTTGAGATCTCCCCCTATTATGACTCGCTCATCTCCAAGTTGATTTGCTGGGGTGAAACACGTGGTGAGACGATCCTGCGCATGCGGCGTGCCCTGGAAGAATATCGCATCCTCGGCGTCAAGACGAACATCCCGTTCCATCAGAACATCATGGACTCACACCGCTTCATCGCCGGCTCATTCGACACACGTTTTGTTGAGGAGCGCTTCTCCATGGAAACTCCCGAAGAGGAGCGTGAACATCTGATGACAATCGCTGCAGTGATGGCTGCGCTGGTTGCACATCGTGAAGGCCAACAAGCTGCTCAAATCGTGCGCCGCAGCAAACGTGACACCAGCAACTGGAAATGGGTCAGCCGCTGGGAGCGCATGAACCGATGAAAGCTATGCGCATGACAGCACGACAAAACAAACTTCCCCCCATGGAGGCGCGATGAAATATATCGCCAGCGCACACGGTGAAAGTTTTGAAATCGAAATCCGACCTAATGATCAATTGGCCGTCAATGGTGTACCCGTTCAGGCAGATTTCCAATCCGTCTCGGATCAGCCAGTCTATACACTCCTGTTGAACGGAGAATCGTTTGAGGCGCTTGTCTATCCCTCAGAAAACGGGGTCCAGGTTCTGCTGCGCGGTCGGCTATTTGACTTTGTCGTTGAAGACGAACGCCAACGCCGTCTGCGACAGAGCAGTGGGGGTGCCGCAATGCAATCCGGGGACTATCAGCTCAAGGCTCCCATGCCCGGCCTGATCGTCGCAGTGCCTGTTGAGGAAGGTCAAAAAATAGAATCCGGTGATGATCTGATCATCCTCGAATCGATGAAAATGCAGAACGAACTCAAAGCGCCTCGCGACGGCACCGTAAGTCGTGTCCGGGTCAAATCCGGGGATAACGTTGACCAGAACCAGGTGCTCTTAACACTCAGTTGAAAGACGGACAGCCTCCATGGAACATGAAGCTAAGTTTCAACTACCCCACCTTGGGGAAATCAGAAAGCGGGTGTTGTCGAATGGGGGACGCCTTTTACAGGAACGAATGCTCGAACGGAACCTACGTTTCGACCATCCAGGTGGCTCTTTGACCGCCTCGCATCAGGTGCTCCGCCTGCGGCAGGATCGTGAGGTCACGATGACCTACAAGCGGGGTGTCGAAATCTTCGAGAGCCGCATCGAGATCGAGCTCCAAGTTGACGACTTCGGAAAAGCACGTTCCTTCCTCGAGTCACTCGACTACGAGGTTATCCATGAATATGAAAAA